>DATKLQ010000149.1:0-16015 GCA_035542335.1 Ignavibacteriaceae bacterium
AGATGAAAAAAGATTAAATAGAAAAAGAATAGAGAAATAAAAAGCGGTTGGCTTCTTCATTTAAATGAAACAATCCTATATCGCCTGCAGGAGTATTTGAGACAATTCTTCAGCGGTTAATGCCGCCGGGTTCCCTTTTGTACTGCTTGACTTTTTTGCCTGCCGAACTATTTCAGGTATCAAGCTATCATTTAAGCCAAAATCTTTCAAGGGCGGAATTCTCATCTCTACGCAAATGTTCTTTATCCAGCCGACTGCATCTGTTGCAGATGCATTGGCATTATTTGTAAGAATTTGAGCTATAGTATCGAACCTTTTTACGGAATCCGAAAAAGAATCATTTTTTTTCAGCAAGTTAACGTTCATTTCAATTACGAACGGCAAGAGCCTTGCGCATATCATCCCATGCGGAGCAGTAAGCACACCTCCTAAAGGAGCAGCCAGCCCATGCACTGCTCCTAGTTTCGAGTTTGCCAAAGCCAAGCCGCTAAATAAGCTTGCAATACACATTTCTTCTCTTGCCTGTTTGTCTCCTGATTTATAAGCATTATAAAGGGAACGGCCGGCTCGTTTCAGTCCTTCAATGCAAATTCCATCCGTTAAAGGGTTAGCTTTGATTGAGACAAAGGCTTCTATTAATTGAGTCAGCGCATCAAGCCCGGTGCTTGCGGTTATTGATGCAGGCATTGAATATGTCAGCTCAGGATCTACTATCGCTATACGCGGGTACATCAGCTGACTTCGCATACTGACTTTAACTTTATGTCCGGGTGATGCAAGCACTGCATTACCGGTTACTTCGGCACCTGTGCCTGCTGTTGTCGGTATTGCGATGTATGGAGCAGGTATTTTAGAAATACTTTTACCCTCTCCAATCACTTCAAGATATTCAGCAAGCTCTCCATTGTTTGTCAGCATTGCAGAAATAATTTTGCCCGTATCGATTACACTGCCGCCTCCAATCCCGATAATTAAATCGCAGCCTTTTGACCGTGCCTCGAATATTCCGCTCAATACTAAAGGAACGGCAGGTTCGGTTGACACAATAAATACCGATACTTTGATACCGGCGCTGTTCAATAATTCCGTAATAAAATTAATTCGGCTGGTGTTTTTGCCGCAGACAATTAATGCATTTTTACCTAGTGGGACTGCATAATCCGGCAGCTGTTTAATCGTGCCGTTTCCGAAAATAATACGTCCGGTAGTTGAGAATTCGAAATTCATAAGATGGAAAAGTCTAATTTGATAAAGGATATTCTCAGCTGGCCTGCTGCCATCCGTTTTCACCGGGGAATATATTAGTGAATTTTTGACTAGTTCTCTGATCCGCCATCATCGGAGCTACTATATTTCTCCATTTCCGGTAATGAGCAGTTTCCTTGTGCCGTGCTGAATCTTCCACAGTAAGATATATTTCAACAAGAATAAACTTTGTAGGATCATCCTGATTTTGTATCACATCGAAACGTGCAACACCCGGTTCCTTAAGGCTGTTTTGCGCATTTTCAACAGTTGCAGTTTTGAAAGCTTCAACCTGATCCGGCTTTACATGAGCATAGACGTGAACGATGTGCATTGACTATCTCCTTTGCCAGCATGTAAAATACTGCCTTACTTAATTGCTTTAATAGGTATCTGCTAAAAAATTATTTGATCAGAATCATTTTACGTGTCTGTGAATACGCTCCTGCCTGAAGTCTGTAAAAATAAATTCCACTGGGAAGATCTTTAGCAAAAAAATTTATCTTATATTTTCCGGATGTTTTTTCTTCATTAATTATTGTGGCCACTTCTCTTCCTAATATATCGAATACTTTTAAAGAGACAAATTCGAAATCCGGCCCGCCTGCCGACGAGGCAGGAATCCGAAATCCGAAATTCGTAGCTGGATTAAACGGATTCGGATAATTCTGGCTTAAGTAGAAATTTTCCGGCAGCGGCGAACGCTCTTCTGCCGCAGAGGTAGTAAGTTCAGTCAGGGGTACAAAGCTGCAGACGAGATTTTTACTCTGCCGGTTGTAATTTAAAATTATTACATTGTTTATATTATCAGGGATATCTGTCGATAATCTTGCTGCATAAAAAGTAATGCTGTCCTCCGGGGAATATTCAATATTAATTTTAGATTTATCACCTCCGAAAACAAGCACTTGTATTCCTTTCTTTTTTACCTTTTGAAGAAGGGGGTATATGTCGGAGTAGAAATTGGTTGTATCCATTGATCTGGAGCTTGCCGCAATCGAATCCGTAAGCCTTAATTTAAAATAGTCGCTATTAATCATCCACATAAGGCGGTGATGCAGAAGAATAAGATACTTGGAATCTGTAATTGAATCACAAACGTCTTTAACCATCTGCAGCTGGCCGCCCTCAATAAAAGTGCTTGAAAACGAATTAGCATCAAGCTCGGTATCGAGCACTATGAATGTAATCCCGTCTCTTGAATACGAATAGTAGCTGTCTCTGCCGGTAAATTTTTTAATAAGGGTACGATGCCCGCTTTGAACATCATGGTTGCCTAAACACCATAAAGTATTCGGGCTGCTGAGATCGAAAATATTATCGCAATAAGCTAATGTTGAGCTGTCCTTGCCGGCACTATATGTAATATCACCGCCAAGCATTCTCAGATCGTACTCTAAAAAATTAATTCCCGAAAGTCCGGCATAGATGCTTTCATTTACCTGATCATCTGACCGCGGGTGAGGGACAAAAATGAATTTTAATACGGAATCATTTTGAGGAAATAAATCTATTACCGGAAGAGCTAAAATTAAAAATATTATTGTTTGTTTCATTTTTATTCTTTTATAAGAAATAATTGGTATGACTTGTCTTAAACTGAAGTTTTAACCTTTATTGAAATGCTAACTGTTAACAGTTAATCGTTAATTGTTGATCGGGCAGATCATTAACGATTAATTTTTAACGGATAACTGCTTTGCTACATTTACCCATTGAACTACTTCAGCAAAACCAATTTCTTAACAGAACTATAATTCTTTCCGCTTGTCGATTGGGCATTCATCTTTAACAAGTAAATCCCGCTTGCAAAAGAGCTTCCATCCCATTCGATTGAATAAATACCGGGTGAAAATTCTCCTTTTGCAATTTCAGCGACCTGTTTTCCCAATATATTGAATATAGTCAAATGAACTATGCTGTTCTCAGGCAGCTCGAACTTGATTTTTGTAGAAGGATTGAACGGATTCGGATAGTTCTGACTGAGTAAAAACTCTTTAGGAATTATATTATTTTGTTCTTTTTTAACACCGGCAATGTAATCGGAATTTATCGATCCCGGAGTACCATGCCCGCTTGATGCACTCCAATTTGCGGCAAGTGAATTTTCAAGCCCGGGATTTTTAAGTTCCAATGTCGTACCGCCACCGTCAGGTGATCTCGGCCATGGAGATTTGTTATCATACGTTAGTGAATCAACGAGCCTCCCCGAAGTATCGTAAAGAAAAAGCGCTTCGCCGCCTCCGCTAAGTCCGTTGCTCATATCACCCGCATAATTATTAACGGTCGGAAATATCGAATTGAATAATTTTGAATCTTTGGTGATTACAATGTAAGAATCAGGTTGTAAAACCGTACCGGGATTCATAACAAACGAAGGGGTCCGGTTCTCATCCATAAATACCCATCCGGATATATCAATTGCCTCCTTGGCCGCATTGCAAAGTTCAATCCAATCATCGGGATCAAAACTCGATGAGGAATTATAATTTATTTCATTTATAACGACTGCCGGTTCGGAAACCCCTGCATACATATATGCACCGATATCGCTGCGCGTACCGTCATTATCCGCCGGTGATTGAGGATCGCCTTTATCGATACAGGGCGAGGCGGTCTGAAGGTGAAAGTTCAGACCGTTGGGATTTATCATCAAAGGTTCTGCGAGAATATTTCCTTGTCCGGGTAAAGCCGAAGTATTTGATAAAGAGTAGCTGATATTTATTCTGGATTCATCATCAATTGAAAATGGCGCCTGGGAAGAATTTGCAAAGATCGAGTTTTTAATAACTGCACTACCGCCTCCCCTGTTTAATTCTTTTTCAAAACAGTCGACACCGATATCATTTTTGTAAAATGTGCAATTGACAATATTTCCATCGGATAAACTATCCTTTATTCCGACTCCCATACCGCATTTGGCGATAATATTGTGAGATATAAGAGCATTGGAACCCCGGCCGATTGAAATCCCTTTATCAAAGCAATTCGTAATCAGATTATTTTCTATTGCTACATTTATAGAGTTTTCACCAAGGTCAACACCATCACTGTTGCTTCCGGTAAAATCCCTGAAGATATTATTCTTTATTTCCGTCGTTCCAATCATGGAACCTATGTCAACGGCATCCATATCTTCAATATCATTTCCGGTAAATACGGAATTAAGAATTGATAAATTTCCGCCTGTAGCGTTCACATAATCACCGACATAAGTGACATTCTCTAGAATGCAATTATCAATTACCATATTGCTGAATTGAGCGGAAACCGGAAGTTTAACATTATTAAAATGAACATGATTAAGATTTACGGAAGACTCCAAACTCGATACGGCAGCAAAGAAATTAACAGTATCATTTCCATTTGTTGAACCGGAAATATTAACATAATTCAGTTCAGAGGTTCCATTGCTTTTATCAAAACAGACTGCACCCCATTTCTCCTCTGCAAAGTATGGTAAAAGAGTTATCGGTTCAGCTTCTGTTCCCTCCATCAGCAATCTACCTTTTACGTAAATAGATTTATTTGATGAGAAGTAAATAACAACACCGGGTTCAACCGTCAAAATTCCGTTTGTGCCGATATTTAGATCATTTATAATAAAATATGGAGAACCTGATTTGTAAAGTGTCAATGCACTATCTAAAACTTCAGGTACTTCGCCTGTCCCGAGTTTTTCAAATTCCATCATAAGCTCGGCATCCCCTGAAAGGGTATAATTATTTTCAGGTTCGGTTCCGATTACATTGCCGCCGGATTTTAAATCCACCCATTGTTTAAATCGGTATCCCGGCGGAGCGTAAGCTTTTATTGAAAGGGGGATGTTTTTAAAATATAAGTTACTATCTCCGATAGTTTCGTAAAATCCGTTGATCTCCAGTTTAGCGTCTTTCTGTACGCTTGAGGTTATTTTTAAATTAGCTCTCCCTGAAAGGCCAAACCTATCGTTTAAGTATTGGACTGCATAAGCGGGACGTTGTGCAGAAAAAGTTTTTAATTTTTCCACCTCCTGATTCCAATACGACATTGATATCACGCCCGGGTGTTTGCCAAATCCGCCGTCAATAGAAAGTGAATCGATCAGGGTGCCCCATTTTTGGATATGTCGCGGCATTTCATTTTCAATAAGAGATTTTATGCTGTCAATGAGGTTAACTACTCTGTCATTTGAAAAAGTATGATTTAGATGTTCGGAGTATCTTTGAATAAATTCATTTTTAAAATTATTATTATTACACAGCTGACGGAAGAGGTCAAAATTATTAAATATATCAGCCAGCTGGTTAACGGTAATTCTGGCAGCATCAAATCCCCTGTCCATATCAACCAGTACCCATCTCCATAATTTTTCATTTTTTTTATCCCGCCACATTTCCCTGTTATGCCCCCAGCTTGAATTAGCTATATAATCCTGGACAATTATAAAGTCAATTAAATCATCTATATTAATTCTGGAAGCGACGTAGTTATAATTAGATGCATCTGATAAATTATTAGCATCGGCAAAGTTGAGCAGATTAACATAATCTGCAGAATCACCTGACAATACCCTGTAACTGTCATCAATATGGTCCAGGTCTTTTTTATCAACATTATAGTGCATAAGGAGGAATTGGTCATTAACCTTTTCACGGATATTGTTTATTCCCCAATATTGTCCGTTTAAATACATTACTGCCGGTTTGTAATCCTGCAGTGTATTTAAAATTTTATTTTTAAGAATATTTACAATCAATCCATCCCTGAACATTGTAGTAGTCCAGTCGCTTCCGCTGTTACGCAGATAAAGCTCATCGTAATCTTTATACGGCAAATCATCGAAGATTTTATAATTCAGATGAGCCTGCCCGTAATCGGAACGCATATAAATATTAAAAGGTTTTTGTGCAAACCGGTAAATGTTCTCGCCGCCGATACCGGCTCCGGCATTCAAGCTAAATGCACGTCCGGAGTTTAAAGGAAAATATTCGATGCTGACCGGTATTTCCCTGTCTTTATAAGAATTTAAATAAATCCCCAGCTGCCTGTCCCAAAGAAACGCGGGATTAGTAACTAAAGAGACTACCGGTAAATTTCTTGTTTCATTAATAAAATATGAATTCGTTGTTACCTTTCCGGGCAGTTTGGAATTCTCGAAAACCCTTGCCCGCAGCACGGTATTCGAACTGATGGTTAGCGGGTTTAAATATTGTGCCGATGTGCTTTTTGGCAGTAAACCGTCTGTTGTGTAACGGATAATTCCATTACCGTTTGACGAACTTAAAATTACCTGAACAGAGCTCTGATAAAATCCGCCATCAGCAGAAAAATTAACGTTTGCGGAAATATCGGTTGTGCTAATTCCGGTAGTTGAATTGGATGCGGAAGGCGTCGGTTCGCCGAAGTAATACCAGCTGCTGCTTCCGTCCGGTTTCCGTCCATAGGAAACATCAAGCACCTGATTTGAAAATACAAGCGAGTCCAATTTATTTCCGAAGGCATCATATAAACCAAGTTCATCGGCATCTTTATTCAATTTAAAATTAGTATGGCACCATTTAGTTGTAAATTGAATATTACCCGGCCACCAGCTTCTCAGATAAGTTTTACCGGGCACATCATTATAACCGTCAGCCCAAATCAAATAAAAGCCTTTAGAGGGAATAATTGTATTGTCTGGAATACGCCATTTCAGGGGCTGAGTTAAATCGTCGGTCAGGTAAAATCCGCCGATATTTACGCTTGAGTTTTCATCATTATAGAGCTCAATCCAATCTGAAAAATCTCCGAAGTCAACCATGTCGGGATTTATCGATCGATTGGCCGAAAGAAATTCATTTATAAAAATTCTAGGCGTAATTTGAGCAATGATGTCAGGGGGGTGTATTAGAATGACCTGAATAACCATTAATAAAATAAGATGTGAACTTTTTCTGAACGGAAAGCGAATAATTTTTTTCATCAGGTATTAAATTTTTAAATTTATTTAGTAAGATTTACACAAACAGGTTGATAAAAAAGTAAAATAACTTTTTACATGCATATTTTTTAAAGATTAAGATACAATAATAATTTGATATGATCCCCGATTCATGTTCAGATTAAATCATTAATAAACCCCTAAATCTTAAATTTTTAAGCAAACTAATCCAAATTTTAATAATTGGCAAGGATTATTATTTTATAAGTATTACAAAAAGTGTGCGTTTTTCCTAAAATTGATTAAAAAAGAGGTAGAGGTCCTAAATAGAAGGATTATTTTTTTTAGATTTTTTTATTTAAAAGAAAAAATCATGATTTTTTACAATCATGATTTCTTATACAGTTATTCAGAGGAGATCGAAAACTGGATATTTTGTGCCGAACGATTACGGTTTCATTTTTTTTCAGTCATCGAATCCAATTCAGGTCTTTTAATATAGTTAATACCTGTTTCTTTCGGCTGACCGAACAGTTCAGGCATTAAATATTTTCCCCGGTCTTTTGCATCTTTTTCCTCTTCATCAGCCATTTGATTAGCTTTTGCATAAGCATCGTTTCTTATTCCTGTTAAAAGAAACATCTTTTTCATATAAATTCTCTTTAGCTTATTATTTAGTTAGATCTGTTGGGATTATCTTTTCAGTAATTTCATGCGGTTTAACATAATTGATCCTTTTCTCTACAGGCTGCTTGAATAGTTCAGGCATGAGATATTTTCCTTTATTTTTTTCCTCTTTAATTCTTTCAGCAATGAAAGGATGCTGCTTTGCATATTCATCATTACGAATGCCTGTCACTTGCCAGGAGACTTTTACATTAGGCTTATCGGTCTTTATAATAAAATGATTATTCTGAATCTCGCTTTCCACTATCGCCTGGGCAAACTGCCCAATCACTGTAAGCTGGTAACGATAGTCGATATTCAGAGCCTCGAAGTATCCCGGAAGCTCGACGGTTGCCGAGCCGCCCGCGTCTGTGGTGATGTTGCCGTTGTAAACATTCATTCGATCAGGGCTTTCGATGCAGGAATGAAGCAAATATTTATTTGCGGGATCGAGCGGGTGATCAATCATGAAATCTTTGTCGCCTGAGACATGCAATTCGCCAAAAATGCTTACAGTACCATTGAATTCCGCTGAAAACCCATTGATATCAGAACCGACTACTAGGGGATAGTCATCGCCCTGAGGATTAGCGACAATTACAGCACCATTGAAATAACCTGCATATCCGCCGCTGTTTGGCGCGTTGCCGTAAACTTCATAGTCTTCCGTAGAAGTATGATAACCCAGAGCGCCAAAGTAGTTGGAAGGCGAACCAGTGCTATGGCCAACAACACCTGCTCCCGGAGTACTGGAAGTTCCATATACACCTGTGCCACCTGTGCCGTAGACACCTGTACCATCCGGCACCGCGGAACCATACACCCCGTATCCCCTTCCATGCTGTTCGCCCCAGACCCCAATCCCGTTGCTCCCGATGCCGTTGTTAATACCCTTTACGGCTGCCGAAGAAGGACCTGGATCTGTAGAAGTGATTTCACCCCGGATTGCAGTTGCATCGGGGCCTGTACTTTGATTCTGTCCTAGCACGGCAACACCAGTGGAGCTTTTTGTTAGTCCGTACACGCCAGTATTGTTATCACTCTGCCCCCATAAGCCTACGCCGCCCGAAGCATTTGCTAAACCTCGAACTCCCACTGTACTTAATCCGGTCGCTTCCCCGAATATTGCCGTACCGCTTCCGCTGAAGCCATATACTCCCGTACCAACATCACTGCCTCCCCACACTCCAATGCCATTTTCAACGTATGCCGACCCTTGTACACCGATTCCGCCCGCAGCGAGGTTAAGTCCCCTTACGCCTGCTGCCCCAAGGCCGGATGATGATGTTTGGCCATAGACACCTGCACTATTGCTGCTGATTCCATAGACACCTGCACTTGAGGTGCTCTGCCCCCACACACCTTTACCGCTTGTACTTAAGCCGTAAACACCGGTGTTTGCATCACTTTGTCCCCATACACCCACTCCCCCGGCTTGATCATCTTTACCCAGCACACCAATGGAATTTGCCCCTGTATTGGTAGCCGAAAATAAGGAGCTTCCTGTTCCACTAAGTGAGAGTGGAACTTTGACGTTGACCGTTGTAGTTGGTCCACCTGGTTTAATGATGTCTATAGTATTATTAGTATTTTGAATTGTCGCGATTCCTCCTCCGCTTCCACCTGATGCTGTAATCGTGATTGTGTCGCCGTTTGTTGTTACAGAAGCACCATTCTCTGCACGCATTGTCAGATTGTCATGTAAACCATTGATGCTCTGAACAACCTGCCCATTATTAATTTTAAACTGTTTTGCATAGTTGGCTGTATCGGAATTTATAGAAGAGATGCTGTAAGCAACGGAAGTTAAAGCAGTTCTTGGGGAGAGCTCAGGATCCGGTGCAACCTGGGTGCTTAACCAGTACTGCTTATCAAATTTAATATTGTTCCCGAAAGGAACCTGATCCCCCAGATTGGTTGCAAACAAACCCTTGTTTACATTTAATCTTTTAGATTCACTCCAGAGAATATTGCCGCCCGAACCGGCATCATATAAGCGGAAGGTAAAATTATATTGACCGTCGGGTTTGGCATTGCCAGATTTATCCGTTATAATTCCCTGGTAGGAGATTATTCTCGGTATTTGAGAATAGACCGAATGTGGAATGATAATGAGAAGCAGAAGTGAAACGAAAAATATTTTCATATAATTACCTGTTTATAAAAAATTTACTTTAATAAAATCATCTTCTTAAAGTTTTTGTATTTATTATTATCCGCACCTGCGGCATAAAGACTATAGAAATAAATCCCGCTGTTGACTTTATTGTTGAATTGATCTTCTCCATTCCATTGGATTGAATAATTCCCCGCAGGACGAACTTCATCTACGAGATTTTTCACTCTGTTCCCAAGTAAATCATATATAACAATTTTAACCGAGCTCTGTTCTGGCAAGGAAAATTTTATATTTGTCGAAGGATTGAAAGGGTTCGGATAGTTTTGCTCCAAACGGAAAGCAGAAGGGATATTATTGCTGTTAACTGATTGAAGGCTGCATTCGCCTCCATTTAGAATATACTCGGGAGTTACCGAAGTAGAATCAATGCTGTAAGGGCTGGTGAGGGCAACTTCTTTTGCCCAGGTATCTTTAAGAGTGTTGAAATAGCTGTCGGCGGTCATATTCATAATATCGCAGTTCGCCTGAAAGAAATCATTCCCCGGTCCCCATTCCCAGGCAAGCCAGCCGATTTCATATTTACTGCAGAGCCTTATAACGGTTTTATAATCAGCTGCATAATCACACCCGGCTTCCCTGTTGAACTTATAAGTAAATTCGCCTACGATAAACGGAAGCCCTATATTCACACTAGCTTCAAATTCATTTGTAATGTAAGCTTCATCTGCACCATCCGAAATTGCCCAGTACAAATGGACTGAGAATAAAAGATTATGCTCCGGATCTGCATTAATTAAGTATGCTCCTGCTGTGCGAAGCTGCCCAAGGTTTTTTCCCCAGTCGCTGGCATCAATAACAAGAGGGCATATAATACCTGCATTCCGGATTTGCTTAACTGCCGACTCATAACCTGTTTTAAATTGTTCATCCGTAACAGTTTCATCCCCGCATTCATTGGCTATGTTCAGCAGAAAATATTTTTGATGTTTTTTTACAACGGCTGCAACTTCAGGGGAAATCCAATAATCAACTTCATTTTGAAGCCCGCTCCAATTTCCCGTAGCATCATGAAGTTCGACCATCGGGATCATTTTATTATCAATACAGTATTGAATTGTCCGGTCAAGCCCTTCTGGTCCTGAATCAGCATCATCCGGTGTAGGATTAGCAACCCAAACAATCCGGACGCAGTTTGCACCAGTTTTCCTGATCTCCCTATAAGACTCACGGCGGACAGTTGTGTCTCCGGTCCAGATAATCATTTTATTGACTCCTCGAATGATCACCTGTTCATTGCATGGTGTATATAAATTTCTTCCATCTACATAGAGGGTCGTTCTCTGCTGTGCGGCCAGCAATGAACATAGCAGTAATGAAAATAATATTTTATTTATCATAGAAATCCTTTATATGATATTTGAGAAATCTTCTAGGTCAACAGAGTTTAAAAGGAAGCAAACCGGAGATAGTTCTCGTATTGAGAACCTCGAGCTGCTTAACTTACTTCAGCAGAATCATTTTCTTAATGCTTTTATATTCATTCTTATCAGCACCAATAGCATAAAAACTGTAGAAATATATTCCGCTGCTGACTTTATCATTGAATTCATTGTCTCCGTTCCATTGAACAACATAGTTGCCTGCAGGCCGGGCTTCATCTAAAAGAGTTTTCACTCTTCTTCCAAGTAAATCGTATATGATAATTCTCACCGTACTTTGTTCAGGCACCGAAAATTTTATATTTGTCGAAGGGTTAAATGGGTTGGGATAGTTCTGGTTTAATTGGAATGTTGTAGGAATGGGCTCAGGAGTTTTATCCTTAATGCCTGTTAATATTCCCGTCGAGGCAGGATTTGAAAAGAAGCCGCTGGAGATGCTGCTCCCTTCATTAGAGCTTGTTCCTACTAGCGGATCTCCTATTATGGATTTTAATGAAGTATTTGCCGAACCTGTCTCCCCGAATCCTGTTGAAAATGAATACCATGATATTTGTGTATTCTGTGAGTATACCGGCATGGTTAATAAAATTGAAAGTGCCGCAATTATATTTAAAGATATAATTTTATAAAAATGATCCATAAATGATTTTCCTTTAATTATCTTATTTGAATTCATTTTTAACTTCTCCTTTTTAATGATCAATTATAAAAAGCAGATTTTATCGAGCTTTTTAAATTCTTAATTAATCTTTTTTGTTTTTTGTTCTTTTATAGGATTATATAGCTTGACAATATTTTTGTGCTTAACCGGTTGTGCACTGCTGCTTAAGATGATAGTAGCAGTACCTCCGAATGAAGCAATGGTCATAGGTTTATCTAAAGTTGCAGGCCCGTTATTTCCTGAGCTGACATCATATTCATCTGCACGAAGTCTTAAAGTGCCGTTCTGCGGAACAGAGACGATTCCTTTCCATAATGCATCAAAAGGGTTCGCACTGCTCCCGTCTTCAAAACCATCGGCTGAAAGATCCACATAGCGGGAATTGGTAAGGCTATATCCTATATCCTGCAGGATACCTAAAACAATATCATCCGGGATGTGTACCGTACCATTGTTGACCGGTGTCTGTAGTTCAAATATGCCGTTAAATGTGGCTTCATCCAGGTGGCTGACGCTCGATCCTCCCTGATATGGAGTGGGTGCAAACAGCGGGACAGCTTTAGAGGTATTAAAATTTTGATCAAAAATATATTTTGCTGTTCTTCCTCCCCAAAATACATTATTCCCGGTAACATTGTTGGGAGATGTCGGCTTATTAATGAGAAGTGTACCGGTGCTGTCAACCAAAAATCTGTCGTAAATATCCGGAAAGGTTGAGCTGGCATCAAAATCGTAAGCGCCGTTGGAATTGAATGAATCTAAAAATCCTAGTCCGTGGCAAAGTTCATGAATAGTAATTGTAACAAAATCTACATCTGTTCCCGGCAAACCGTCGGTTCCATAATAAAAATTTTTATTTCCCAGTACCGTACTGTTATCAACATCGCTGTTGAAATCAATATTAATCTCGAAGATTGTGTCATTCGGGTCCGAACCGCTTATAATTTTTACAAGACTTTTTGGATACCAGGTATTTGTTATTGGTGTATTTTGAAAGTCTTTAAAGAAGCTTCCGGATGTACCGCTTGCCAATACCGCACTGCCTGCAGTTCCGCCTCTCGAAGTCATTGTCGCTTGTATCGAGATTGCTGCCGGCCCCTGAAGATAATTCCCCCATACCTGCATGCCAAATAAAAATGCGGCTTGCCGGCTCGGTCCCAATGTCGGATCATTAAACCCTTCATTGGGTCCATCAGCAAATGTTACATTAAAGGTAATATTATTTCCCACCTGAACTTTCTGGATCCGGTACCTGTTATCAAATATTTTTTGATTTATTAATTTCTCCTCGGTTGTACCCTGTCCAAATAATTCAGGTATTGAAGGCGGGGTATATGGAGCCGGAAGCTCAAGCTTTTCATGGTTCGGATTATAAACTAATATACATCCCGGCTCTTTTGTCGACCATAACTGGGTTCTAAACTCATTCCCGTTTATTTCCTGCGGGATTATCCGGCTAGAAAATAAAAACCAGGTTAGACAGAGAAAATATTTGTACAATTTCATTATCATATTCCTTCTATTGCAGATTTACCAGTACCAGCACTAATCCCTTGCCCTCTTTCAATGAGCCCATCGACTTTCCTATAATAGTTCCCTGGCAATTTTCCCTGCCGGAGACTTTCATAGCATAGCCGGGTATTGAGGAGGTTGTAAGAAGATCTCCTACTTGAATCGGATTGGTCAGCGCTTCAGCCTTGCAGTAAACCCTGCCTGAAATTGCGATTAATGTTGATCCTTCCAATACACCATCCTGGTGCAGTGTTATGCCCGGTTTTATTCCGCCGGCACCGCTTACAATACCTGCAACCTTATTATCATATTCTTTATTGCTTATAATTAACTTCCCGGGATTATTTTCATCAATGCTCATAACTGTTCCGGGTTCAATTGATTCTTTATTACTTACGTCAAAAGGCTCAGCTAAATCGCTGCCGCCGGTTATGGCTAAAACTTTTGTGCTTACTGTCCCGTTAACATCAAGTTTATTCTGTGGATTAGGGTTCCCGATTCCGATATTTCCATTATTGTCAAGATGTAAGAATGCGGTAGGATTTGATCCGTTAAGATAGCTTTCGGTGAATAGATTCATGCTGCCGGCTACTCCCTGAATTACCGAACGCGCATAGCCTGCATTGGCATCTTTAATTGAAATGAAAGGCTGGTAGCCTATTGCTGCAATGGCGTCCTGGGCAACCACTTCAAACTTGCTTACAGGCTGTGATGAGCCGATTCCCATATTGCCGTTATTATCAAGGTGCAAATATGAAAAAGGGTTTGACCCGTTTAAGTAACTCTCCGTGAAAAGGTTTATGCTTCCGCTGACTCCCTGTATTTCGGAACGCGCATATCCGGCATTAGCATCTTTAATGGTAAAGAATGGCTGGTAGCCTATTGCCGCAATGGCGTCCTGGGCAACCACTTCAAACTTGCTTACAGGCTGAGACGAACCTAATCCGAGGTTTCCGTTATTTGTTAAACAGACATATGCAAAAGAATTTGTTTTATTGAGATAACTGTCGGTAAAAAGATTTAATCCTCCGCTGACGCTTTGAATGATCCCCCTCATTCCGCCTGCATTCGCATCCTTCCAGGTTATAAACGGCTGATACCCGGTAACATTTATTGCATCTTGTGCCGTTACTTCCAATTTACCCGGAATAGTCAGCGGTGTTTTTAAGTTCACGGTTGCTGTCGGGCCGTTAGGATTTGTAATAGTTAATGTATTGTCGGTATTCTGAATTCCCTGAATGCCTGAGCCGCTTCCGGCACCGCTGCTGGAAACGGTAATAACATTGCCGTCGGAAGTAACAGTAGTGCCGCCTCCGCCCTGAATAGTTAAATTATCTTTCAACTGGTTAATACTTGTTACCGAATTTTTAGTGAATTCAGAAGTTTGTGAAGACAGACTATAAGCTACCGATGACAGTGCGATTAATGGAGCCAGCTCGGCTTCGTTTCCTACTTTAATCCCAAGCCAATATTGCTTATCGAATTTCAAATCGCCGAAGGGAGTTGCATCTCCGAGGGAAGTGGAGAATAATCCTTTTTTTAATGAAACGGTTTTTGTTTCGGTCCAGACAGGGTCGCCTCCGGCATTGTTTTCGTAGAAGCTGAATTTAATAGTATAATCGCCGTCGGGTTTAGGATTTCCTGAATTATCATTTAAGAGACCCTGGTAAGAAATAGTTTTGGGTATTTGGGCAAATATAGAAGTTGAAATTAATAATAAAGCTAAAACGAATTTTAAGTTCTTCATGGTCTACTCCAATTTATTAATATTACTTAATTGATTTCTGTGCTAAGTCCCTATGCTGCGTACCGCTGCTGCTTAAATTAATTATTGAGGTTCCTCCATAAGAGGTAATGACTTTGGGATCTTTTAAGATTAAAGGCCCGTTATTCCCCGTTCCCAGCGTATATGTTTTTGATCTTAAGGCGAGGATGCCGTTTGCAGATGTGTTATTATATCCGAAAAGAAAAAGCTGGTAAGGGTAATCAAACGTTCCGTCCGAAAAACCTCCGGCATTTTCATCTACATACGATACTGGATTTGTAGATATAATTCTTTCATACATTCCTCTCCCGTAAGTGGATAGTAAAAGGTAATCATTTCCGGAATGATCGGGATTTAATACATATCTGAGACTTGAACATCTAACAATAGGCAGCCCATCCTGAAAAGGCTGCCACGATTTTCCGCCGTCATAAGAGACAAATACTCCGATATCTGTCCCTGCATAAATTTCGTTATGGTTTAAAGGTTTGGCAACAATGGCTTCAATATTTTGGGCAGCCTGCAAAGCTTTAGTTGATATATCGGTCCAGCTGCTGCCGTAATCAAGTGTGTGATATATATTAGGTTCGTTGTTTTTTGTACGGCGTAAACCTACCCATGCTTCCCCGGGATTTTCCATCGAGGCATAAACTACCCTGGTACTCCCAGTTCCTTTAAAATCATAGGTAGAAAAATTCCATGCGGT
>DATKLQ010000150.1:0-5419 GCA_035542335.1 Ignavibacteriaceae bacterium
AGCAAAGTAAATATGTTTATTTTTTTGGAGGCAAGAAAGCCGAAGGAAAAGCAGATATGAAGATCCTGCTCGGCGGTAAGGGAGCAAACTTAGCCGAAATGGTTAATATCGGACTCCCGGTTCCGGCCGGATTCACAATAACAACTGAAGTATGTACGGCATACTACAAGAATAATAAAAAATATCCTAAAGAGCTCGATAGGCAGGTGAAAGCAGCTCTTGCCAATGTTGAAAAACAGATGGGAGCAAAGTTCGGTGATTTGAAAAATCCGCTCCTTGTGTCGGTTCGTTCCGGTGCCCGTGCATCGATGCCGGGAATGATGGAAACAATCCTGAATGTCGGATTAAACAATCAAACTCGGGAATCTTTAATTGCAAAGACAAATAACCCGAGATTCGTTTATGATTCCCACCGCCGGTTGATACAAATGTATTCGGATGTAGTTATGGAGAAAGCTGCTGGCATCGAGCCGGCCGAAGGTAAAGGTGTAAGGCAGCAGCTCGAAAAAGAGCTTCATAAAATGAAAGAAGCACGCGGAGTCCATGCCGATACGGAATTAACTGCAGACGACCTGAAGGAGCTAATTGAAATCTACAAAGCGAAAGTTAAAGAAGTGCTCGGCAAACCCTTTCCCGAGGATCCTATGGAACAGCTTTGGGGCGCTGTTTCTGCAGTATTCCAAAGCTGGATGGGCAAACGCGCAATTTCCTACAGAAGGATTGAAGGAATTCCGGATGATTGGGGAACTGCCGTGAACGTTCAGTCGATGGTATTTGGAAATATGGGCGATACTTCGGCAACCGGCGTTGCTTTTACAAGAAATCCTGCCACGGGTGAAAATTATTTCTACGGCGAATGGCTGCCTAATGCTCAAGGCGAAGATGTAGTTGCAGGAATCAGAACACCTAATCCGATTAATGAAGTAGGAAAGAATGAACATACGGCGCATCTCCCTTCTCTTGAAACTGATATGCCGCCGACATACAAGCAGCTTCATAAAATACAGAAGCTCCTGGAAACACATTATAAAGATATGCTCGATATCGAGTTTACTATACAGGAGGGAACGCTGTACATGCTCCAGTGCCGGGTAGGTAAAAGAAACGGTCCTGCAGCATTAAAGATGGCTGTAGACATGTATAAGGAAAAATTAATTCCGAAAGAAGAAGCAATAATGCGTGTTAAGCCCGAACAACTCGATGAATTGCTCCACCCGATTGTCGATCCCGCGGCTGAACAAACTACGAAACCGATTGCAAAAGGATTACCGGCGGGACCTGGCGGCGCCGCAGGACAGGCTGTTTTCTCCGCTGCCGAGGCGGTTGAATGGACTAAGAAAGGACACAAAGTTATTCTTGTACGCGAAGAAACGAATCCAGAAGACATTGAAGGAATGCGTGCTGCGCAGGCGATTCTAACCGCAAGAGGGGGTATGACTTCTCATGCCGCATTGGTTGCCCGCGGATGGGGTAAATGCTGTATCGTTGGCGCCGGTTCTATCAAATTAAACTATGAAAGTAAATATTTTACTGCCGGTAACCTGACTATTAAAGAAGGCCAATGGATCACTCTTAACGGGACCAAAGGACTAGTTTATCCTGGAGAACTGCCGATGAAAAAATCCGCTGAAGAGAACCCGGATTTTCAAGCCTTTATGAAACTGTGTGACCAGGTTAGAAGATTAAAGATAAGAACAAATGCAGATACTCCCGAAGATGCCGAACGTGCCAGGGCATTTGGTGCGGAAGGCATCGGGCTTTTTAGAACCGAGCACATGTTTTATGGAAAAAATTCCGAAGAGCCGCTGTTCCTTCTCCGTAAAATGATTCTTTCAAATACAAAAGTCGAAAGAATCAATGCTTTGAATGAACTCTTTCCGTTTGTTAAAAACGATGTTAAGGGTACTCTGGATGCGATGGGCGGTTTCCCTGTAACGTTTAGGACGTTGGATCCGCCGCTGCATGAATTTGTTCCCACTCGAATCGATGAAAGAGAAAAGTTGGCTTCAAGTCTTGGAATATCTCTTGACGAGTTCAACAAGCGCGCCGATTCGCTTCACGAAAATAACCCGATGATGGGGCACCGCGGAGTTCGTCTCGGAATTACTTACCCGGAGATTACCGAAATGCAGGTCCGGGCAATCTTTGAAGCAACGGCAGAATTATTGAATGAAGGGAAGAAACCTTTCCCCGAAATAATGATTCCGGTTACCTGCCACGTTAATGAGATTAATCATCAGTATGAAATTATAAACAAGATTCATTCTGAAGTATGTGAGAAATTCGGACTGAAGAAAATTGCTCATCTTACCGGAACAATGATCGAGATTCCCCGGGCTGCATTAACTGCTGATAAGATGGCTGAAACTGCTCAGTTCTTCTCATTCGGAACAAACGATCTCACCCAAATGGGATACGGATTTTCGAGAGACGATATCGGAGGATTCTTACCTGAATATCTTGACAAAAAAATTCTTCCCGAAGATCCTTTCCAGTCAATTGATCAGGATTCCATCGGTAAGCTGATGGAGATTGCCACTCAAGGCGGAAGATCGACTAGACCGGATCTTAAGGTTGGTATTTGCGGCGAGCACGGAGGAGAACCCAAATCAATTGAGTTCTGCCATAAAATCGGTTTGAACTATGTGAGTTGCTCTCCTTTCAGAGTACCTATTGCAAGGCTCTCTGCCGCAAGAGCAGTGATTAATGAATCCGCTTCAAAACCGAAATCTTCTGCAAAAAAATCACCGAAGAAAAAAGCTGCAGCAAAGAAGAGAAGAAAGTAAGAACCTGATTCGTCTAAATTATATTGGAGGGAGAAATCCCTCCATAATTATTAATAATAATATTGAGGTAAATGAAGAATGAAATTATCAGACTTCAAATTTAACTTGCCTAAAAATGTAATAGCAAAACATCCTGTGAATCCCAGGGATAAGGCTAAATTAATGACCTTGAATAGGGAGAGACAGGAAATTGAAAATAAAACATTTTCGGATATCGATGATTATATGGAGAAGGGAGATGTCCTTGTAGTTAATGAAACACGCGTTTTCCAGGCCAGGCTGTTCGGGAAAAAGGAAAAGACCAATGCAAAAATCGAGGTATTTCTTCTCCGGGAGCTCAATGCAGCCGAATGCATATGGGATGTTATTGTGGATCCTGCCCGCAAAGTTAGGATTGGCAACAAAATATATTTTAACGATAAGCTCTGGTGCGAGGTTATAGATAATACTACATCAAGAGGCAGAACCGTACGTTTTAACCAGCCGGGTAATGTTTATAAGGCCGTTGAGAAAATCGGGCTTACTCCTCTTCCGCCTTATATTAAAAGAGAACCGGAACCCGACGATAAAGAAAATTACCAGACGGTTTATGCAAAAATTGACGGTGCGGTTGCAGCGCCTACCGCCGGGCTTCACTTTACCCAGAAGCTTTTAGCTAAAGTTGAAAAGAAAGGTGTACACGTCGTACCGGTAGTTCTGCATATCGGGCTCGGAACATTCAGGCCTGTTGAAGTGGAAGATCTTACAAAACATAAAATGGATTCCGAATACTTTGAGATCACTCATGAATCTTCCGAGATAATTAATAAGGCCATTAGGGATAGGCATAATGTATTTGCAGTAGGTACCAGCACCGCGCGTGCACTGGAAACTTCCGTTACCGCCGATGCATTTGTAAAGCCGAGCCGCGGATGGACGGATAAGTTTATTTACCCGCCGTATGAATTTAAGGTTGTGGATAAACTCATTACTAATTTTCATGCACCCGAATCAACATTGCTGATGCTTGTTTGCGCTTTTGCCGGTACCGATTTTACAATGAAAGCTTATAAGAAAGCTTTAAAAGAGAATTACCGGTTTCTCAGCTACGGCGATGCAATGCTTATCTTATGAAAATCTTTGCAATAATTCCTGCTGCCGGGAAAAGCAGCAGAATCGGTTTTTCTGTTCCTAAGCAATTCTTAAAGTTTGGCGGCAAAGAGGTGATCGCTTATACTCTTGAAGTCTTTCAAAAGAATAAAAATATAAATGGAATTATAATACCCGCGGAGCCTGAATATTTTCGGCTTCTTAACAGGATTAAAAAAAAATATAAGCTTACCAAAGTATTAAAGATTCTTAAAGGCGGAAATGAAAGACAGGATTCTGTTTACTATGCTTTGAAGGTTCTTGAAGCCAAAAAGGATGATTTAGTAGTTGTTCATGATGCGGCCCGTCCGTTGCTGCCTGCAGAAGTTCTTAATAGAGCCATTAATCTGGCAAAACTTAAAGGGAATGCATTAGTATGTGTTAAGGCCGGGGACACATTGATTAAAGCCGATGATGCGGTGAAAAATTATATTGATAGAAAAAATGTATATTATGTTCAGACACCTCAAATATTTAAGTATTCCCAGCTTATCCGGGCAGCAGAGAAAGCATATGAGAGTAACTTTTACGGTACGGATGAATCAATGCTGGTAAAAAAGCTTGGAAAAAAAGTTTATCTTTCGGAAGGATCCCCTTTGAATTTTAAGATTACTACAAAATCAGATCTGCATCTTTTTAGCATGATAATTGCTAAATTTTAAATTCCTATGATAAAATGAACTGTATTTCATTGAAATTATAATTTAATATAGGTAGCTTGATCGAATTAAATTAAAAAACTTATGTTAATTTTCTCAATCATAGTTATTCTTTCCTATTTAATTGGTTCAATTCCTAACAGCATAATTATAAGCAGAGCCGCAAAAGGTATTGATATAAGAGAGCACGGCAGCGGCAACGCCGGCGGTACAAATGTAATGAGAGTGCTCGGCTGGAAGCACGGCCTTCTTGTTATTCTTTTGGATGCATTAAAAGGTGTTATTGTTGTTGTTTTCATAGCAAGGCTCTTTTATTACGGGGAAATGCCTTTTAAAAACGCAACCCCATTCGACGACTTTACATTTGTCCAGATCATTGCAGGTGTTTTTGCCGTAATCGGACACATATGGACGGTCTTCGCAGGCTTCAAAGGGGGTAAAGGAATTGCTACCGCAATGGGTATGCTGATTATGGTTGCTACAATCGATATGCTGATTGCCGTAGGTGTCTTTGCAGTCGTCGTTTTGATTTCAAGGTATGTATCCCTGGGCTCAATAATTGGAGCCATCGCTGTTCCCCTGACTCTGATTATCAGGGAAAATGTTTTTAACAGCCATATTCAAAATTACAGCACCCTCCTCCCATTTGTAATTTTTCTCTCGATTCTTGTAATATATACACATCGTAAAAATCTTATCCGGATCCTTAGCGGAAAAGAAAACAAGCTGAGTTTTTCTAAAAAGAAATATTAATTCTGTTTAATGAAAATTTCTGTTATTGGTGCAGGCGGCTGGGGTACTACCCTGGCTATACTGCTTCATTACAACGGTCATAATGTCACTCTT
>DATKLQ010000151.1:0-2675 GCA_035542335.1 Ignavibacteriaceae bacterium
AACTGCAGTCGAAGCAATTGCCGGGCACAAAGTAGCATTCGAGCCGAAGGCAATCCCGGCAGTTGTATTTACCGATCCCGAGATTGCATGGGCGGGATTAACAGAAAACCAGGCAAAAGAAAAAAATATAAAATTTGAAGCGGTAAGATTTCCATGGGCCGCCTCTGGAAGAGCCACCACCATTGGAAGAAGCGACGGTGTTACTAAACTGATAGTTGATCCCGAAACGCAAAGAATTTTGGGGGTGGGCATATGCGGACCCGGTGCCGGAGAATTAATTGCGGAAGGTGTGCTCGCAATTGAAATGGACTCAAACCTGACTGACTTAAAACTTACAATTCATCCTCATCCTACTTTATCCGAAACAGTAATGGAAGCTGCGGAGGCATTCTTCGGACAGAGCACTCACATCTATAGACCGAAGAAAAAGCAGTAATCCTTTGTTCTTAATTCTGAGCGAAAGGAAAAAGTTAATCCCGTCAAGTCGAAACAGGTTGTTCATCGTTAAACTATCTCCCTCCGATTGACTTTTAACTATTAACTTATGAATTATTTTGGTTCTGATCCTGCAATTTTCTCCAACCAGCTATTTAAAGCATCATCTTTTAATCTTAAAATGCTCTCTTGGTCGACTCCTTTCGGAGGCACATATAGGCTGTATAACTTATTAAACAAAGCTCCCCTGTTGTCGCCATTAATTCTTTTTAACAGGTGCCAGAGGGATACTCCATCCTCTAATCCGCCTTCATTCAGAATCTTATTAAAAGAATCCTGATCTTTATAAAAGCTTAGTATTTCAAACGCCTTCTTGACTTCATTAGAGGATTTTGTGTTTACCGGAATCCCGGGACCTTTTTCAGTTATGCTGCAAATGAATCCGGGTATAACTATCGATTCAAGGCTGCTTCCGGTTATTATGACTTTGCCCTTAAAAACAGATAACTCTGCCGATTTATCATTATTGAATTCCGTTTTATATTCAACACTTGCTCCCTTACATTTAATTTCCGATCCAAATACCTGGGCTCTAAAGGATTCCTTGGAACCCCGGCTTTCGGAAGTAAAGCCGCCTTTTAAAAGCAACAAAACATTCTCTTCTTTTCTCTGAATCTTACTCCAGGGATTTAAGTTTACACTTCCTCCTTCAGGCACAATAATGACGGCAGAATTACTGAAAGTTTCAAGCGCATCATCCTCATTGAGTTCACCTCCCGCTAATATCTTACCATTTATTTTATACTGTCCCTGCAAACCGCTCACCTGCCAGGATACGCCGCCCGAAAATTTGATTAAAATTACAATGATGATTAAAACGACTGATACGGCAGTTCCGAAAATGATTTTATTTTTTTTGAAGGCTTCCGCATAATTATTCTTATTTGATTCTCTTTTTTCTTTCTCCCTTTTCTTTTCTTCCTTCTCCTTCTGCTCTTTTTTCTTTGCTATTTCCTTTCTTGTTTCTTCTTTAATCTTTTCTTCTTTCTCGTCTGCAATTTCCTCTTCTTCCGGTACAACTTCCTCTTTTTTTATCTGCACGATTTTCAGATCATGAATCTGGTGGAATATATCTTTCCATAAGTCATGAGGAGGAGATATTTTTTCCGGCAGCTCTTTTATATTCAGCATCAGATTTTGAATTTGTTCAACCATGGCGCTGCATTCCCTGCATTCATTAATATGCTTTTTAACCTCAGCTGCAGTTTCAGGGTCCAGACTTCCGTCTGCATATTCATCAATAAGTTTTTTAGCTTCTTCGTGATTCATTTAGAGCGATAAAATTAATTTGCGGTGTGCATTTCTTAAAAGTGTTCTAGCATTTTCAATCCCGCTCCCCAAAAGATCTGCGGTTTCTTCCATCGAATATTTCTTCATATCATGCAGTATAACAGCCACTCTTTCCTCCACCGGCAGGCTCGCGATTAGTACGTCCAGCTTATAATCAAAAAGCCAGTTGACGGATTCCCTATCGTTCTTATCCCGGATCCGTTTGGCGTGCCATTCAGAAAGAAAATAATAAACAGTAAATCCCGTCAGCCACGAAGCGAATGTCACGCCCTCCCTAATGGAGGCTAAATTTTTCCAGGCTTCAACGAATATCTTTTTTGTATAGTCTTGGGCTAAAGTCTGATCGGCTGTCAAGCGGAGAGAAAGCGCATAAACGAAATCGACATTGATCTGAAAAAGCTGCTCGAATGCGGTATTATTTCCCCTGCGTGCATTTTCAATTAATGATCTGATGAGTTTATTGTCTTGTGCCAGATTGCTGCCTAATAATAAGTTATGCAAAATTATCTAATTTTATTCAAAATAGAAAAGCACAAAAAGAATAATTCAAAGGCTAATCTTAATACGGGGAATACCGGTTCCCACACACTATATGCTTGGTTTCCTGATTCTTAGATCAATATTTTTTTAAAATCATCAAGGTTATTTACAGGAAGATTGCAGACATAATTTTTGCAGAGATATACGGTTGCGGCATTATCTATTTGAATATAGTCCTGCAAGAAGGGAATCATTCCGGAGATATCTTCATTCTCCTTTTTTTCATTAAGGAGGATAATTTTGTTGGGAATAAACCGGCTCGAAATTTCTTTCAGCATCAGCTTTGTATCTGCAGATTCTTTTTCTCCTGCCAGGATAATTTCAAAAGATTCACCTAAGGCAAAAGATCG
>DATKLQ010000152.1:0-3788 GCA_035542335.1 Ignavibacteriaceae bacterium
GAAGCTTTTCTAATTTTTCAAAATTATTACTCATTAAAAACTCCGTTGTTTATTTTGGGAAAAGGGAGGTTGAAAATTTTTAATTGAATATGATAAGTTAATAAAAAATGATGAAGGTTAAAATTAAAAATTTCTCATAAAGAATGGCCAAGAATTTTTCTTATTTCAAGAGCTGCGGATTCTATTCCTTTTTGAATATTATTAATTGATTCTTTTTTGTTATTAAAGAATTTTGAAAGCTCAATAGGTATTACGGAAGGATTCAATTCCGGTTTAATTCGTTCTTCAATTATTCCGCAGCACAAAAATATTTTTTGCGCGGAATCCTGGAAATTCCGCATTAAGATCCAAGCTCCTTTTTTCATAATACTTTGGGGATCAAATGATCCCTCCCCGGTGATTAAGTAATCAATTTCATTTTTTAATTTTCCGATTCTCAAAGTATTCAATATAAAATTTTCAGCGGTAATAATTTTAGCATTAAGAAAAACCGATAATCCAGCAGCCAGGCCGCCGCCTGCCCCGGGCAGCATTTCAGCTCCTTTAATTAATTTTTCTTCAATAAAGATATTTACCAGCTTTTGAAAACCTTCTTCCAAGGATTCGATATCATTGTCGGACGCACCTTTCTGCCGTGCAAAAGTCCTCGAAGCCCCGTTCTCACCAGTCAAAGGATTTTCAACATCAATAACACAGAAAATCTCAAACGGCAGATCGATTCGTTTCCAGTCAAGCAATTTGATTTTTTTATAATTCTTTGGTATAACTTGG
Organism: Ignavibacteriaceae bacterium; assembly: GCA_035542335.1. Taxonomy (GTDB): domain Bacteria; phylum Bacteroidota; class Ignavibacteria; order Ignavibacteriales; family Ignavibacteriaceae; genus DATKLQ01. Next base: position 772 of record DATKLQ010000152.1, read on the forward strand.
CATTCATTCCCGCCGGCATCGATTAACTTTAAACCAAAACGGGAAGCAGCGCCTAAGCCTAAATCATTTGTCCCTGTGCCGCCGATTCCAATAATTACTTTATCCGCTTTAATTTTTTTCTTTTTAATATCTCCTGCAATTTTTTTTAGGAGATCTCCCACTCCCTTTGAACTTAAAAGCATCGGATTCTTTCTCCCGGATGGAATAAGATTTAAACCCAGAACTTTTGCCGATTCTATATATATTGTTTCGTCATTTTCATCATAACCGGCATTGCACCGCAGTGATGATTCATCATAGGGAGTTGTTACTTGATATTTTAATTCTTTCAGGTTAAAATTTGATTTGCATACATCAAGAAATCCGTCGCCGCCGTCAGAAATCGGTTTAACGATAATTTTATATTCCTTCAGATCAGCTAAATATTCTTTAAAATAATTTGAGATTGTTATTGAATCGGCGCAGCCTTTAAAGCTGTTTGGTGCTATTAAGATTTTTTTCATTTAAGATAAAAAACAATAGAACGCAGATGACGCAGATTAAGCAGATTAACGCAGATCTGCATTTAAACTATTTTAATATTTCAATTGTTTTATTATAAACCGTATCAACGCTTATTCCGCCCGGACCATCAAACCAGCAGTTCTTCGGATCTCCTTTGCATACATCTTCGCAATATTTTTTCTCCGGGGTTATTATATAAGATTCGTTCCCCAAAGGGCCCCATAATTTTGGCGAAGTTGCAGTAAGAGTGCAAAAGAGAGATAAAGTTTTGATTTTCACTGCCGCTGCAATATGCATAGGGCCTGTACTTGAAGAGATGAATAGATCTAAACCGGAGATATATGTAATTAATTCTCTCAGAGAATTTATATCCGGGAAAACCACACGTTCAATATTTTTAATTTCATCAGGTATATGAAAATCTGTTATGACTATCTGAATACTTTTATTCTCCAATAACTGCATGATCAATTTTTTATAATTAGACGGTTTCCAATTTGCGGAAGAACCTCCGTGGGTAATATGGACACCGACTAAATATTTTTTCTCTCCTAATGCTGCTTTTCTAAATTGAAAAGATTTTGTTTTTTCAGGTTCAGTCAAATGAATTTCAGGAGCCAGGTTATCCGTTACTACTCCGATTTTCCTTGCCATATCCATGCAGTAATCCGCTTCATGCCTAAGCGGATTATACTTATGCCTCTGTACGCTCCTGGTGCCAGTTATAAACTGATAAAACTTATGTCCCACGCCAATCCTATATTTAATCCCGCTGAAGAATAGTATCCAGTTTAAGCGTTCCGTGGGAAGAAGCATAAATGAGTGAGTGAAGGAATATCTTCTTATTTCGGAAACAATTTTAAAAAAAGCTTTGAGCCTGTTTTTTTCAGGGGTTTCCCCATATATAATTATTTGATCAACATGGGGATTGTTAAGATAAATATCTTTTGTATACTCTTTGACTAAAATTGCAACGAAGCAGCCGGGATATGTTTTCTTCAATTCACGGGGAATAGGCGTGGAGAGGACAACATCGCCGATTCGATCAGGCCGGGTTATTAATATTCTTAAATTTTTCATAAATCTTCACTGAAATAGCGGCTACTTTTTCCCAAAGGAAGTTATCGGCTATAAATTTTTTTAATTCACCCGATTTTTTTAATTCCAAAGAATTCTGCAGCCCCGCAGCAATCGAAGCTGGGGAGTCCGGTTCCACATATAATGCCAAATCTTTAAAATATTCTTTAGTTCCCCCATAGGGAGTGATTACGATTTTAGCACCGGCAAGCGCAGCTTCCAGTGCAGCTATTCCCGGTGTTTCAAACATTGACGGAAGTACAAATGTATCGCATGCTGCATACGCGGAAGCAAGCATCGGTGAATCGTTCGGCAATTCTTCAATGAAAAGGAGATTTTTATTCTTATATGCTGTTTTATCTATCTCTTTCATCTCGCCAGTGTTAAGCATTTTCCCGATTATAACCGCAGGATGATTGATTCCCTGCAGGGCTTTAACCAGGTTTAAAATGTTCTTCCTTTTTGGACCTATATGCCCGACATTAAGAATGAAATCTTTTATCCCGTATTTTTTAATAAACAATTCCGGGTCGGGATTTAAGAATCGTTCTGAAACTCCGTTCGGGATAATCTTAAATTTTTCCAAAGGAATATTGAAAGCTCCTGAGACCAGATGCATTTCTTCGCTAGTGTTGGGTACGATGAGTTCGGACCAGCCGCAGATATCTTTTATAAATCCGTAATCGAGCCACAGGCCGGGAACAAATTTTTTGGCCATTGTTCCTGCTGCAGCGGCAGCTCTTAAAAATATCTTCCCATGATTTGAATAAAAGACAGGCTCAACAATAAAATCGATTTTCCTGAAATAAAGATTTCTTGCAAAACCGTAGATTGAAAAATTAGATCCGACAAGGTGAATTATATCGAACTGATTAATTTTTTCAGACGAATCCCACATATTGAACAGTTCTACCGTATGACCGAGCTTTTCAAGCTCCTTTTTAATTTCAATAATTTTAATGAATGGACCTCCTTTTGCCAGGGGGACTCCCTCATATGTCGCGAAACAGATCTTCATATTTTATACTTCCTGTATCGATGAAGAATGTCATGCCATATCATCCGGGCTGTTGTTTTTCTCAATTCACTGTAATTTTCCGCAAAATTAATTTTTATATCTCGATTCCTTATCATCTTCTTATTAAGATTTATATCTCCGGGAAGATTAGATAAAAAAACTTCTTCATTTGGATAAGTTATTTTGAACCAGACGGACTCGTTCTCAATCGAGCATTTTATATTGATTTTCCGATCATCAACAGAAGCAGAAAAAGTTATCCGCGATCTTTTCCTCCACCATTCGGCATATTCCTTCAATGAATAGCTGCTAATTCCCAGAGAATTAATTTTTTTAAATACAGAATCAAAGATATGAAATCTTTTTTCGCCCGGATGAGTGTAAAAAATAATAGGCTGGAATAAAGCAAGCTTGATAT
>DATKLQ010000153.1:0-7440 GCA_035542335.1 Ignavibacteriaceae bacterium
ACAATTCTGTTACTATTCCAGGGGTTCGCTTTTTGAAACAAAAACATGGTTAACAAAAGCATGCAACAGAAAACTGATTAAGGCTGAAGTATTAGAGAAATTTGAAAAAGAAATTAATAACATTGGGGTAAAATTAAATAACTATATAACTTCAATTGGAAAGAAGACAACTGAATGACAACTGAATGACAACCGAATGACACGAAGCTGCATAACTACTATTACCAAACATTAAAATGATACTATGAAATTCTTACATCTAATTATTTTTATTTTTTTAATACTTGTTCCTGCCTTCCCTCAAATTGTTTACGAACCTCTGCATAATGATGTCTATGATTACCTGCATAGATTAAGTCTGAAGGGGATAATAGAGTTTGATGAATTATTTAAGCCTCTGCCGAGGAAGTATATTTATGAAAAGCTTATTGAAGCAGAAAGCAGGACGGATCAGCTTACCGGGCTGGAAAGGGAGGAGCTGGAGTTCTTTAAAAAAGAATATTTAATTGAAAGCATATATGCGGAAGGTTTCTCAGGGAGTGAAACTTCCGGGTTATTTACTTCGGATAGTTTGAAAAGATTCCGCCTGTTCCATTATACCGGGAAGAACCTGAAGCTTAATGTTAGTCCGATTTTAGGCTACGGAATTAATTGGCAGGAAAAAGACCGGAATGTACATTCATGGAACGGGTTGAATATGTACGGCTACCTGCCGGCACAAATCGGGTTAAGCCTGGATTTTAGGCTGAGCAATGAATCGGGGGGAAGTGCCGACCGGCTGAAAGCTTTTACGCCTGTTACAGGGATAATCGGGCATGACAACAAAAAAAGCTTTGACTACAGCGAAGTGAAAACCTCGTTCACTTTTGATTGGAACTGGGGCAGCTTTTCGGCTGCAAAGGAATTCATGGAGTACGGTTACGCAAAAAGCGGGAACCTCGTCCTTTCCGATAAGGCTCCTTCATTCCCGTTCCTTATGCTTCAGATTAAACCAGCCGGCTGGATTAATTTTATTTATTTCCATGGATGGCTTTCATCAAACGTCCTTGATTCAGCGCAGATTGCAGAGTACAAAAGAGATATCTACAGGGCCAAGTATTTTGCATGGCATGCGTTAAACGTAAAGCCATTAAAAGGACTCGATCTTTCAATCGGCGAATCAATTATATACAGCGATAAGATTGAAGTCGCTTATTTAATGCCGTTCATGTTTTTCTTCCTTGCAGACGATTATATAAATAACGGGAGGAATAAGCCCGGCGATTCCAACGCGCAGTTCTTCTTTTCAATCAGCTCAAAAGACCATTTAAAGAATACTCACCTTTACGGAACTTTGTTCATCGATGAAATAACCTTAAGGGGGATAAGCGGCACTTTAATTCCGGACAACCCGGAAGTTATATTCGATAATGACAGGCTGCAGATTGGATATAATATAGGAACATCCGTAACCGATCTTCCCATGGAAAATTTAGATATGACTTTGGAGTACACAAAAATTTATCCGTTCGTTTACGGGCATCATACACCGGCACAGACATATACCAGCTCTTCTTATTTAATGGGCCACTGGATGGGGCACAATGCAGATATGATACACGGGGAATTGAATTACAGGTTTTTAAGAGGACTGCAGATGAAGCTGTGGGGTGAATATATAAGAAAGGGCAGCCCGGATTACTCGGCACAATATAAATATCCGCAGCCGGAGTTTCTATTCGGTCCCAAGAATTATTATAAATATTTCGGAATAAATCTTAAATATGAATTAATGCATGAGCTGAATATTGAAACCGGGTTAAGGGTAAACTCCGAATCGCATGAAAAGGAAGAAGGTTCATCCGATGAGAGTAAGCTGAATATATTTTCATTCGCGGTATATTATGGATTGTAGGGGAAGAAAGGCGATGGTCATTCGATGGTCATTCAATGGTCATTCAATGGTCATTCGATGGTCATTCAATAGTCATTCAATAGTCATTCGATGGTCATTCAATGGTCATTCGATAGTAAATATTGATATTATAATTATCTATTAATATATAAACATAAAAAAGGGGATATCATGAAACTAGAAGAACTTCAGGTATATCAGCTTGCGATGAGCATAGCTGAGGAAATTTGGGGAGCAGTATGTGGATGGGATTACTTTTCAAAAGATACTGTTGGTAAGCAGCTCGTGAAGGCCGCTGATTCTATTGCTTCCAATTTAAGTGAAGGATTTGGGAGATTTTTCTACAAGGAAGAAAAACAATTCTGTTACTATTCCAGGGGTTCGCTTTTTGAAACAAAAACATGGTTAACAAAAGCATGCAACAGAAAACTGATTAAGGCTGAAGTATTAGAGAAATTTGAAAAAGAAATTAACAACATTGGAGTAAAATTAAATAACTATATAACATCAATTGGAAAGAAGAGAATTGAATGACGAAGGAAGGTTGATGTTTGTTGGATGATGGAAGATGTAGAAAAGGCTATGATTGTGTGGATGACAACTGAAAGACAACTGAATGACAACCGAATGACAACCGAATGACAACTGAATGACTAATGACCTATGACAATCGAGTTTTCATCCGATTAAAATTTTCGCCAGCTCCTCCGCCTGCTTCCTTATTTCCGGAACTGCTACGGTTTCGAACAGAACTCCTCTCAGGGGTGAACCAATGGTAAATAATTTGTCCGATACTTCTCCCTTCTTATCAATAACGGAACCGTTTGGAAGCGCATCGATGCCGAGGTTTGCCGGTCCGGGGCGTATCATACCTTTCTTCAAAAGATTTTTAATCAACGGATCATCGATCCGGTTATAATCGGATTCAGGGCCGCAGCAGTTGATTATATACCCGGCTGTTTCAGTGGCGGTTTTCGACTCCCCGCGCCGCAGAAACTCGATCTCCAGTTTTTCTGATCCTTCTTTCAAGTCCGTAACTCTGCCTGCAATGATTCGAAGCCTGCCTGATGAAATTAATTCTTTTATAATCTTATCGCTTTCAGGGGGTATTCTGCTCCTAATTATCTCCCAATAGCGGTAGAGATGCCGGAGGAACCTCAATTTTTCTTCTGAAGGCAAGTCCATCCATATTTTCTGAGTTACAGGACGCAGCGAATCAATAACTCCTCTAACATCCTTTCTCAAACTATCTGCTCTCTCCAAATGCTTCCGAATCACTTTAAATAGATCATTGACATTATTTTTATCTTTTAGCTCTTCATAATAGGAATCATAGGAATCAAAGTCCTTGTGGACAAGTGGGAGGTAACCGCGCCTGGAGATCCCGGTAATTTTTCCTTTATGATTTTTCTTATACAGAATTAAAGCAAGATCAACCATTGTCTGTCCGGTACCGATTAAAAATATCTCCTCATCTTCCGGTATAGCGGATAAAATTCCGGGGCTCCAGGGATTCCGGATATATCTTTTACTTTTAAGTGCCGGAGCATTAGCGATTTTCGGATCAGCCGAGGGAAAATTTCCCAAAGCAAGGATCACTTTATCGGCAGAGACTTTTCTTCCGTTTTCAAGAATAATTTTCATTTGGCTGCCGTCATCCTCAATATCGATCGCTTCTCCGTGCATTTGTTGAAAGTTCTCTTTATTATCTAATAATGCTTCATTCAGCAATTCCAGGATATAATCCCTGTACAAGCTTCTGGGCAGGAAATCATATTTATCCGCTTCAATTCCTTTCTTTCTTACCCATTTGAGGAAATGATCAGGTTGAGCGGAAAAAGCTCCCATCCGGTCTGCGGGTACATTGAGCAGCAGGTACTTTTCACCGGCTGAGTAAGCCGGACCCATATAATCTTCGGATCCCTTATCAATTAAAATAATCTTTGGACTATCGGAGCCGGAAGAATGCCGGAGAAGATTCATAGCGAGTAAGCGTCCGGACAAGCCGGCGCCGATGACTGCAATAATGCTCATTGATTCACCAAATAATTTCGGATTTCGAATTTCGAATTTAAGGAGTTAGAAAAGGTAAGCTAAGATAATAATCTTTTTTAATTAAGGAATTGATTAAAGAGCAATGAAGATTAAGAGAAAGAGAAAGAGAAAGAGAGCTGCCGTATATTTTTTCTTAAAACCTTATTTTTTGTTATTAAACCTTAGTAACACCAATAAACGACAAAGCTCTACCTTATTACCTTATTTTCTGTATCAACAAATCTCAGCCGACCTCTTGGGTTAACGACATGCTAATAAAAGGAGTCGGATTTTCCGCTGAAACCGTCTTTCTCTCAGTTGACCACCTTTTAATGAACAGAATGGATAAATATCTGACCCCGAGGGCTGCGGCTATTCTTTTAAGTAGTTCATGGAGGACCTTGTTCATTGGTATGGACCGTTCGGAATTGTAAGTCTTTGTTTTAAAATTCTCTTTCGGTCTTATGTATATAAGTCTTTTTTCGAAATCGACATCAGCCCAGGTAAGGTTAGCAAGTTCGCCAAACCTTACCCCGGTAAACAGAAATCCGATGAAAGCGTTCCGATATTGTTCCGGCATCTCTTGTGCAAAAAATAATTTTAATTCTGCTTCAGTATAATAATCAGGCCGTTTCTTTTCGACCTTGAGATTTTTTTCAAGATTAATTGAACCTTGTGGGCATAAATAATTTAATGGAATAAGAACAATTAGAATCAAAGAAGCGGCAATGAATTGAATATTTTTTCTCATTTAATTTTCCTCTGGTTTTGTAAAAGCTATTAACGCTTTTCTTATATTCAAAAGAAAATTAAATGCTTAGAACATGCTCGAAATCCCCCAATTAATCCCAATTAATTGAAGATTTTACTTGCCAAAAAACAAAAATTGATATGGTTTGTATTCAGTTTTTTTAGTTAGGGGGCGTAAAAGCGGGCAAAGTGGGATTCGGTTTGGAGGGATCATATCTGTAATTATGTCAATAATTAATAAAATTTTCATATAAAAAATTTTCCAGTTGGCGAATTCCTGGAATGAGATAGACCAGGCAAAGCTTTATGAAGGAATATAAATAAGTCTTTCCGGTTAGTATTTTAAGTGTATGCAATTGTTTTTGATTTTTCGCAAGTAACCTAAATTTATTTTCCGGCTGCAGCTTTACTGCAGACTATAGTTGAGTCTTTGCAAGGAGGAAATTCAGAAAATGTCTTATCGAAAATACACAATACTTATTTTGTATGGACTCCTTTCATTTATTGTTTATAGCTGCCGCCCTGATAAGGTAGAAATTGAGTATAAACCACTTTTTATTCCTGCGAAATTGGTTCTTGACAACCAAGGTAATGTTTCGATCAAAGGAGAAACCTCGATAGTCACATTAATCGGTGAGTTCTCAATAAATGCTCAATACAAACTACAAAGTGAAGAGAACAGTATAATTGTTATTCTCAGGGATCGAAATAAAGGCACTAATGGTTTCGATAAAATATATCGTATTCGTAGTAACCAAGACGAGTTTGTGGCTGTAGTTAATGGGACAACGACTATACAGATTGTAAATCGACAGGTATTGATTGATGTCAGTAATGGGGGTGTTAAAAGTATCATTCCTATTAATTTTTACACTATCTTCAAAATCAGTTAAAGCATCATTAATCCAGTTATTTCTAAGTGCTTTAATGCCGTCCGCCTTTAGCTCCTCTGCTTCAGCTTTTCTTTTATTAGCAAGTATGTAATTAATATTCTCAAATGTTTTGGACTGAATAGCTAATTCAGTACTGATATTTGTTAAATGATTATTAAGATCTTCTGTTAATTTTTCTATTTTTTTATTGAATACACTTCCAAATTCAGATATTAAATTTTCTATGGAATGGGGTCTTAGAAATCTATTTCATAAGAATTAATTTTTTTGTCTCTAAGAATTTCCCTGCTTTCAAATTATAGAGATATATTCCTGATGAAAGGCTACTTCCATTAAACTGAACTTTGTATACTCCGTTCGGCTTTTCTTCATTAATCAGAGTTGCAATTTCTCTTCCTAACACATCATAAACTTTAAGTGTTACAAATTCTGGAGATGGAATTGAAAAGCTTATTATTGTTGACGGATTGAAAGGATTAGGGTAGTTCTGAAAAAGCTCAAAAGATTCGGATATTTGATCCGGATATTCATCTAAAACCGATGTAATAGAAAAATATTCATCGCTGACGTCATATAGTAAAGGATTTTGAGCATCACTGATCCTAATTTTGCAAAGCTGAGAAGATCTATCAGGTATCAGCCATTTATAATTTTCTCTGAAAGCCGGAAAGCCTAAAACAATAGTATTCCACCCTGTGCCATCTTCAGTATATTCTAATTTAATCTTTTCGATGTGAGAACTAATCCATTTTATTTCCATCATCGTGTTTCCATTATATATCTTACTGCTGTCCTGGGACAAAAAAAGAACTGAAGAATCTGATATTGTAGAACTGTTACTTCGGAAAACACCACCAAAAGTACCTGCATATAAATAACCGCTCGAATCTGCTGCTAATGAAAGTACGTTTGGATTGCTTAATCCTTCATTTATTTTTGACCAGGTATTACCATTATCGGTAGAACTAAACATTCCCTTAAATAAAGAACCAGCATATACATAACCTTTTGTATTTACCGTTAATGCAAGGAAAGCACTCGAATCTACCTCTTTAACAATTGTCCAGCTTATGTTGTTAATTGAGGATCGGAATATTCTGGCTGTCTCTGTGGGGAATAAAGTCATCTCACCGCTCCCTGCGAAAATATCTCCACCTGAGCTTACCGCCAATGAATAGATATAATTACCACTTAATCCGATAGGCTGCCAGTTATTTCCGTCATCTGTTGAACGAAAAACTCCGCTGCCGGTTCCGGCAAATATATCACCACTAGAGATGGCTGCAATTGAAGGAACAAAGCGTTCAGTTAACCCATTATTAATTTCTTGCCAGCTATTTCCTTTATCTGTTGAACGGTATACACCCTGACCATAAGTTCCCGCAAAAAGGTATCCCTTAATGTTAGCAGCTAAGGACCATAGTGAAGGAGGGGTACTGTTGGATTTTATCCATGTTTCACCGTTGTCGCTTGAATAGTACACATCCGGTCCTACAGCATATATATAATTATCCGGAGTTAGTGCAAGGTAAGGGGAATTAGCAGGAACAGCTAAAACATTTAGTGCAACCCACTCATTTCCTTTATCTGTTGAACGGAATACACCTCCTCCCTGTCCTCCTGCAAAGATAAAACCCGCAGAATTAACAACCATTGAATAAACATGAATATCCGTTAATCCATTTGTAGATGCCGCCCAATTGTTTCCTTCATCTGTTGAATAAAACAATCCCTGATCGTGAGTACCGGCAAAAAGGTATCCATTATTATTCAAACATAATTCTTCAACTTGAGGCATTTCATTCAGATGAACCCAGGTATCTCCATCATCCGATGATCTGAAAATTCCATTCCCACATGAAAAGATCT
>DATKLQ010000154.1:0-5054 GCA_035542335.1 Ignavibacteriaceae bacterium
CTGAAATGGAATCCTCCGGTAATTTAAATTATTCTTTGAAGCATTTTGAATCCGCCTATCAAAAAATTAAAGATACTCAAGTGACTGAATTAACTTGGAAGGTCCTATATTCAATGGGATTATGTTATCTTAAGCGTGGAAATAGGAATAAAACAAGAGATTATTTTTATTATTCAAAATCATTAATTTTTAGGATAGCTGACTCTATTACTGAGAAAAAATTGAAAGAGGTATATTTAAAGAATACAGAACGGGCATCGGCTTTAGAGATAATGCTGAAGGAATTATCATGAATATCTATTTATTTTCTTATTTTGAGCCAATCTTTTCTTAAAAAAATTATATATTTTATTTTATCTCGTTAAAAATTCTTGACAAAATCAAGATACTTTTGTATACTTCCCCTCGCTATGCAATTAAGTGTGGGGTAAAACACGTCCCACCAAGCCATTTGGCCAAAATGGTGTTACTGTATTTATTCCTGCACTGAGTGTCAACATCGTATGGAAGGGTGACTCAATGCTAAAAACCATCTTCGTAATTCTGGTGGTTTGTGTGACCGTCTATTCTCAGGTTTCTGTAAATGTGGAAGAAGCAACTCGTTCCCGCATGCATCAGGACATAGTAATATTGACGGATGGCTCAAACACTCAGTCTATTACCCCATCAAATTTATCAACTCCGGTATTAGCTTCTAACTCCTCTGCTCAATTGCAGGAACTAGGAAGTGATCAAGCCTGGCTGAAATCCGGTTCACAATTAGATGAACTTGGAAGCAGGTATGGCTGGGGGAAATCAAATTCTCAATTAGAAGTATTGGGAAGCGATCAAGCCTGGCTGAAATCCGGTTCGCAATTGAATGAGCTGGGAAGCGATCAAGCCTGGCTGAAATCCGGTTCACAATTGAATGAGCTGGGAAGTGATCAAGCCTGGCTGAAATCCAATTCTCAATTAGAGGAATTGGGCAGCCGCTATGGCTGGGGTAAATAAAATTCCCGGTTAGTGATGCTTCGAAGCAATAATACCTGGTAAAAATAAAGTTTAAAATTGACTTTATTTTTAAACTTTTACCTTAAAGCCCCGAAAAAATTCGGGGCTTTTTTATATCCACTGATTGTTTTATTTTTCAGCCGTGAAAGAAATCTATGCGAAGTTGAGATTGTTTAAGCTGTACGTCTTCATTCTAAGTTTATTCGTTTTTCATTTCGATTATTTATATTCTCAAAATGACTGGTATGAAAAGGAAAGCAGCCATTTTAAAGTTATTTACAGATCCGCGCATGCATACCTTGTCGATCATATCCTTAATTCTGCAGAGAATGCTTTAAAGCCTCTGACTGAAATTTTTGATTATACTCCAACCGAAAAAATCATAATCAATACCTTTGATATTTATGATTACGGATTTGCTACTACTACTACGGTGCCATGGAATTATATAAGATTGGAAATCGAACCCTTCGAACCTGGATATGAAAATATTCCATACACCGACAGGTTTCAGTGGGTAATAAGTCACGAACTAGTTCATATTGCAGTAAATGATAAACCTGCAAAATTTGAAAAGATAACCCGGGCACTTTTTTCAAAAGTCGAACCGGAGCAGATTGAACCTTTGACCGTATTCTACAGCCTTATTACAAGCTACAAACGATATACTCCGCGGTGGCATCAGGAATCAATCGCAGTATACCTGGAAACCTGGCTCAATGGTGGTTACGGAAGGCTGCTCGGCAGTTTTGATGAAATGTACTTTCGTTCCCTTGTATCTGACAATAAAGAATTTCCGTCGGTGCTTAATCTCGAATCAAAGCTTTCGAGTGATAATTTTTTACTTGAGATGCTGTTTTATTTGTATGGCAGCAGGTTTTCCTCATATTTAACTATAAAATACGGACCCGAAAAATTTACCGAATGGTTTAAAAGGGGGGGATTCCCGTTCTTTTCAAGTTTTAAAACTGCTTTTGAAGATGTTTACAAAAAGGATCTCGATGATGCCTGGGATGATTTTATTGATTTTGAAAAAAAATTTCAGCGTTCAAATATTGACAAAATAAAATCTTCCGAACTTACTCAGATACATAGAATTTCTGAAAAAACCTTGGGATGGATTTCCGAACCATATTACGATCTATCCGACAACTCGGTTATATTTAGTTATCATCAGCCCCATAATTTAGCCGGTATAAAGAAAATATATTTATCAAACGGCTCAGCAGAAGAAATAGGTACACTCCCTACGCCTAGCCTATATCAAGTCTCGTCTACTGCCTACGACAAGAACTTAGGATTATTTTTTTATACTACAAACAATAACCAGTTCTACCGGGATTTGTGGATGCTGGAGTCGAGAAAGATAAATCCGTCGCTTTTATTTGAAGACTGCAGAATCGGTCAGCTGACGGTTTCCCCCGTAACGCATGAACTATGGGGAATTCAGCATGCAGGTGCAAGAGCATCTTTGATGTATTCCGAATATCCTTATAAAAAACTGGAATATGCAGCATGGTTTAAAACAGGTGAAGAAATACATCAGCTCTCAGTGAGCCCCACAGGCAAGTTCCTGGCTGCCGTTCTCCATAGATCAAACGGAGACCAGATGCTCATTTTCTTTGATGCGGATGAGATAAAATCCACTGGTGCATTGAATTACATTAAGTTAAGCGACAAAGGTTCCCCGGATAATCCTTCATGGAGCCCGGATGAAAAATTTATTTTTTGGAATGCGTACACGAACGGAGTATCAAACATTTATCGGTTCGATCTGGAAAACAAAAAAGTTGAGGCTCTTACCAATACAGTTAAAGGGTTGTTTAAACCCGTGTTTATTAACCACGATTCCCTTTTTGCCTTCGAATTTACATCGGAGGGTTTTTACCCCGTTCTCATAGGGAATGAACCCGCAAAACATGTACCCGCTATTAATTATCTTGGCGAGGAAATTATAAGAAAATATCCTCACATTATGGATATTTCTTTGAAGCCGTCTTCAAATGATTCCGATGATTTTCACCCTCCTGAAAGCTATAACGGCTTAAATAATCTCGGAATACGTTCATTCATTCCTGTTATTACGGGATTTCAGAAGCAAAAGGTTCTGGGATTATTTACCCACATTTCGGATCCGATGAATCATCATAATTTTATTTTTGAAGGCGGGTATTCTCCGTTTAATGAAAATCCTCTTGGACCTAAATGGCATCTGAAATTTGAATATGAATACCTGAAAAAACTGAAATTGAAAGTAAATTATAATGCTCCCGATTTTTTAGATCTTTTTAACAGCAGGAAAAGGGGGCTTATTGGAACGATAGCCGATATCCAATACACTGAGTACTGGATTTATGATAATCCGCATAAGCTAAAACAGATGGCAAACATATCTCTTTATAAAGATGTCCGTTTTATTAATGATAATATTGTAAGAGTAACGGATGATTTTGTGGTTGTCAAGACCAATATTAATTCAAAAAGCCAAAGAAAATCAATAGGCAGTTCAGATTTTGAATATGGGGATGAATATAATATTACTCTGTCACTCTTCGGCAGCACTCCCAAAAATCCTGAGCTGGCTTCGCAGATTTACGCAGACTGGAGCCATCTCACTACCTGGATTTGGGATCATAACGTTTTTCATTTTAAGCTAGGGGCAGGATATCATTTTAAAAATGATAAGCTTGAGCAGTCCGGTTATTTTTTCGGCGGATTTGGGAATAGAGAGGTTGAAGATACCGAAGTAAAGCAGTTCAGGGAATTGTTCAGATTCCCGGGCATTCCTATTTATAGTCTCTATACGGATAGTTTCTTAAAGCTGCATGTAGAAAATACCTTTCCGCCGGTAAGACTTGGCGGGCCTTCCCTTGGGCAGCACTATTTAGATCATATCGATTTTTCTATATATTCTCAATCTCTTCTCACTAAAACGGGCACTGAAAAAGGATTAGTCGACCTTGGGAGCCAGTTGAGCCTTATTTTCAAACATTGGTATAATCTCGAATCCACATTTTCCGGCGGTATAGCGATGGCTTGGTATGAAAATAGTAATTCTTGGGATTGGTTTTTATCATTCAAACTGTTAAAAAACTTGTAATCCTATTAAATTTTTATAATAAGTTTAATATTTTAGATAACATTTTTTGAATCTTTTAGAACTCAATGAAGTTTTCAGAATTTAAAGAACAGCTTGATAAGGAAAGATACCAGGGCAGCGGGTACTCGGCGAGAACTAAAAACCTTGAAGCTATTTTGGATATTGTTAAAAGTATAAATCGTTCTCTGATTCTAGAAGATGTTCTCGAGCTGGTTTTGAAAAATGCAATAAAGCTAACCGAATCTGATCGCGGCTTTATTGTACTAAAGAACCCTTCCGATGAGCTTGAATTTAAATTAGGTCTTGATGCAAAAGGCACCATTCTTCCCGAGAATTCATTTAATGTGAGCACTACCGTAGTTAATGATGTTTACCAGGTTGGACAGTCTAAGTTTATCGAAGGAGCCCAGAGTGACACAAAAAACGATCCGAGTAAATCTATTTTAAGGCTGGAATTGGAAACAATTCTTTGTTCACCTCTGGTAGCTGATGATAAAAAGATCGGGGTAATTTATGTAGACAGCAAGCACCTCCACAAAATAAATGTAAGGGAGATTACGGATACTTTTGAAATACTTGCTGGCCAGGCTGCTACTGCTATCCGGAATGCTCAGCTCTATGAAGGCCAGCTCAAAGCATACAATGCATTGGACGAAGCGAATAAACAAATAATACAAGCTGAAAGAAAAGCACTAAAATCCAGTATTGATTCTGAAATCGGCCAGGCTTTGCAGGGTTTGGTTCATCTGGGGCTTTTGGAAGTCGAAAGTCTGATGAGAACTATAGAAAAAATAAAAAAAGAATACGAATCCAAATTCAATGAAGATTTGATTTTATTCGACAGGCTTAAGCTAAAATCAAAAGTAGCTGTGGACAGTATCAGGAATATACAGAAGTATGCGCAGGTTTTAATTGAAACCGCAATAATTAATCTTAACAAAGACAGCGGGAATCTTAATAAAAC
>DATKLQ010000155.1:0-5494 GCA_035542335.1 Ignavibacteriaceae bacterium
CAGCCTTTTCGGCAGCGACGGAGTTAAATATGATCAAACGTCTGCCGGATGGACCGGGGAAGCTGCCCCGGGTATATACGGATGCAGGTTTACACCGAATGCTCATAAATTGTTTGCTGATCCTCCTAAAGGATGGATCTGTTATGTTGATGAACTAAACGGCGTTGCCTTTGCTAAGACTTTTCCCGTTTTTGAGGGTGCGGTATATCCTGATGACGGTGCACGCGTTGCTGTTTATATGGATGCAAGATATGTGGAAATTGAAGTTACCGGTCCCGTTGAAGATATTCCTGCCGGGGGAATGATCTCATTTATTGAAGACTGGTATGCTGGAAAAGTAAATGGCCCTATTCTTAACGTGAATCCCGCAGGCGCCGTTAATTCATTTCTTAAATTAAATGATAATATTATTAACGGGAATTACGGCGTTTTTCATGTAGGGAAAGCTAAAGTCATTTTCTTGGATACTTCCAATCAGGTTATTGGCGAAGGCCAGGAACATGCGGTATCTCCTTTGGAAAATTTTGCTTTATCGGAAACAGTAAGTATACCTGAAAATACGGAATGGGTTGAGTTGCGTGTTTATGACAACAACGGGAATTTTGTAGATGTACTGGATAAAAATTCGTTGGACAATTTAACTGCCGTCGAAGAAAATAATATTGCAAATCCGAAAGAGTTTATGCTTTATCAGAATTATCCTAATCCATTTAATCCTGAAACAATGATCAGGTATAGTTTGCCGGTGAGAAATCATGTGGAGTTAAAAATCTTTGATATGCTTGGGAGAGAAACAGAAACATTACTTAATGAAGAACAGGATGCCGGAAATTATGAAATAAAATTATCTGCGAAACATTTATCCAGCGGAATTTATTTTTATACAATCAAAACTGAAGATTTCACATCTACCAAGAAATTAATATTGATGAAATAAAAAATTAAATATTAAAACTTAAGAAACAATGAGTTGCTTTTGAAAAGAAATTCCTCACCCTCGGAGGTTGGGTAAAAAGTAAGAATTGATAAATATTCCTTTAATAAAAAACAGCATCCTGTATTTCACGATATAATCGGGAAAGAACCTTTTTTTGTTGCTGATTTATATTCTCACGAAGGCAAGCTAATTATTTAATTAGATGGTGTTATTCATAAATATAAATATAAAAGGTGACAAAGAAAGAACAGAAATACTTAATGCTTTATAAATAACAATTATACGGTTTAGTAATGAGGAAATTGAAAACAATATGCAGGCCCTCTGCCAAAGGGAAAGGGAACTTCTTTCTTGGAGAAAGAATGGGATGGAGGATAAGTAATTGAATGAAAGAAATAACTCTACTTACAAAAAAATATTTTGACATTACCAACATAAATAGAGGGATTAAAATGAAATTGTGTTACACTTTAAGTTCAATTTTTTCGGCAGTAATTCTTCTTGCTTCAGTTGTTACGCTTAACGCGCAGACAACAACTGTAAAAGGGAAATTACTTGATGTTTTCGGTAAACCTTCGCAATACGCTCAAGTGGGTATTCTGGAGGAAGGGGTAGAATTCGGAAAAGACTTTGTAAACTGCGATGAAAAAGGTAACTATAAAATTAAGCTTACAAAACCCGGTGTAAATATCCTGTTATTTTCAATGCCTAGTCACAATTTTCTTGAAGTACCTGTCGATAATAACCGAGATAAGGAATTTAATATTGATGTAACTTTAGCCCCGTATAAGTATAAAGATAATTTTGATGCTGTTTACATCGCTGGAAATTTTAACAATTATAATATTCGTTCTCCCGAAAAAATGATTAAAAAAGATGACGGTACATTTGTTTTTGAACTTGAAACTGATTTGAAGGAACTTACATACTGCTTATGCGGAATTGAAAAGCACGGAAGAACAGTTAATGCTCCTGATTCTTACGGATATGAAGCTGATTTTACAGGAGATTATAGATCAATTCTTCCTGTAAAAAATAATAAAGCTGTCGTTGTTTTTGATCCGCTTAAGCTCTTAAAAAAAGATGTTGAATATAAAATTTCTTTTTCCGGAAGTGAATACGACGGGAAAATTTTTAAGATTTATAAGGATTATGACAGTATAAGTTCCGATGCTTATAGTAAAATGAGAGAATATGCAGAAGCCGGCAAAAATCCTGTTAATTTCAAATATGATGGAGGCAGCTGGTTTGGTGATCTTCCGGAAAAGATTGAAACCGAAAAAGATAATGATATTAAAAATTGTTTGAAGATGGCTTATTTAGCGTTTATTGAAACTAATCCAATAGGATATGATTATAAAAAAGCGTCACTATTTTTTGAGTCCGTATCGCCTGATAATGCTGCCTGGGAATTATTTCCCATGGCCTTTTTCTCCTATACAAAACTTTTTCCTAGTTATAAATGGGATGAGCTGGAGGAAAGCTTTTTAAATAAATCCGCTTCAACTAGTCTTAAAATAAATATACTCGAAAATAAATTGTATATGGCAAAATCCGGAGGGGATGAAGAAAATTATAAAAAGATTCGTTCTATGATTGAAAATAAATTTGGAAATAATGAATCAATAAAAGAGCTGCTAAACAGATATCCGGCTGAAACAAAAATAAGAGTCGGTGCAGATGTACCGGATTTTGAAGTCGTTTCCCTCGATAATGAAAAGGTGAAATTTACAAAACAAAGTATGCTCGGTAAAATTTATCTGATAGATTTTTGGGCAACATGGTGCGCGCCATGT
Source organism: Ignavibacteriaceae bacterium (assembly GCA_035542335.1). Taxonomy (GTDB): domain Bacteria; phylum Bacteroidota; class Ignavibacteria; order Ignavibacteriales; family Ignavibacteriaceae; genus DATKLQ01. The sequence goes on from DATKLQ010000155.1 coordinate 2,734, forward strand.
GTGAATGAAATGAACTTTTTACATAAAGCTTATGAAAAATATAAAGATAAAGGTTTTGAAATATTAAGCCTTTCAATAGATGGAAAGAAAGATGACGTGATCAACTTCCGTAAGTACAAATGGAAAATGCCGTGGAAAAATAGTTTTATCGGGCCTTCAAGTCCGCTTCCTTCAACATTTGAGGCAATTGGAGTACCAAGACCGGTATTAATAAGTAAAGAAGGTAAAATTTTGGCCGTCGACATGGATATACGCGGAGAAAAGCTTGAGGAAACTCTGGAAAAATTTATGGGCGGTTCGCAATAAATTAAGTCTCATGGTATAAATAATTATAATGAATCCTTGTATTGGCTATTCAGCCAGGTTCTCCATTCATTGTCCAATTCACTAAGAGGACGGCTATAGACCTTCAATACAGCAGATTCAAAGTGAACACGTTGTCCCGGGATAAATGAGAAATACTTCGCTAACTTCAAGTCTTCTGCTATGCTGTACAATCCAGGATAATTTGTACAGATGGTCCAAAGTTTCCTAAAAGCGTCTATTCCGTATTTATCAATAATGTAACCCACGAAAGAAGCAGCCGGGAAATAGGGGGGCGGAGAATGACCCTTGAAGTTTCTTCTGGCCGCTAATTCACTGATAGATGGCAAACCATTATCGTGTAAATATTTCCATGCAGCGTAATGATGATCCGGCACTATTTTACTATGGTTCAGCCAAGTGGCAATACCTTCGTCCAGGAGTTTAATTTTTTGTTGCTCACCGGCAATATGATAAGCGATAATGTGTGTCATTTCATGACCGGCACTCTGATCATCATCCGCCATGATTATATTCCAATCGGGTATAGCAACTCCCTCGTCCAGTTTATCATAAATATAAAAATCGATCTTGTTTTCAAGCGATACTTTCAGAAAGGTGCAATTCTGGACAAATACTTTATCGTGGGAGTCTGCGAAGGTGATAATTTTGTCTGATCTGGGATAGCCGGGCGCATAATGAAAAATAAAATACTTGCTGGTATAGACAGTCCAATTACGATATTTAAGATACTGCTCCAGCCGCCATGCATTCATCCAGGTAAAACAGTAAAAAACAGGAAAAACAGCAAGCGATATAGTAATTCCCAGACGCATACCATTGGAGACCCGCATGCGGAAGTAGAGCCACCATACAAATCCAAGGCACCATATAGTAAACAGTGCTAAAAGAATTATATTTGTCAGGTCATATAGTTGTAAAATTACAGCGAGAACGGCAGCTCCAAGGGCAGCGATAATTATTGCAGTACTTGCAATATGCTTTAGGATATTTCCTTTGATGAGCGGCAAATTTAATACTATGATTTCCGAATAATTAGTAATTTAATTTTGTTTACCCGCAGCATGCTCTTACTTATATATGAATTATGATTTAATATGTTTCTCAACATATGTTGATGGATTTATTCCAAAATATTGGGTGAATGAAGTTGTGAAATATGATTGTGAACCGAATCCAACCCTGTCGGCAATCTCATTAATATTCATATCTGAAGTAACTAGGAGCTCGGCGGCTTTTTTCAACCGGATTATTCTTATGAATTCTTTTACTGATTGACCTGCTACCGCATTTATTTTCCTGTATAATTGCGTCCGGCTCATCCCGATTTCAAAAGCAAAATCATTAACCTCAAAATCCGGATTACTTAAATTCTTTTCAACAACGGCATAAGCTTTTTTCAATAATGCTTCATCGGTTTTGGAAGGCGAGAAATCTTTTATTGCAGCGAAAGGATCCTTCATAAATTTTTTGCGAAGCAATTCTCTCGATCCAATCAGGCTTTTTATTCTCAGCTTCAATATTGCCGAACTGAATGGCTTTGCTACATAGTCGTCTGCACCGCTTTCAAAACCTTCAATAGTATGCTGCTCTGAGCTTTTTGCTGTAAGCATTAAAATCGGAATATGGCTCGTCTTTTCATCCTGTTTTAATTTCCGGCAGACTTCATAGCCGTCTATTCCAGGCATCATTACGTCGCATATAATTGCATCAGGTATAATCTCCAAAGCTTTTTCAATTCCTGTTATCCCATTACGTGCTTCAGTTACTTTGTAGCTGTCTTTAAATTCATTCTTAATATATAACCTCATATCTGAGTTATCTTCGATAATTAATAGATCGGGCAAATTATTCCCATTATTATTTTCACTTACAGTCTGCTTTGAAGATTCCTGAGCAGGTTCATTTAACAATATAGGTTCGTTTTCTTTATCTATTCCAATATGTGTTGAAGACACAGGCGGAAGTTCGCTTTCTTCGGTCCAGAAGGGTAGCATCACTGTAAATTTTGAACCTGCATTCGGTTCACTTTCCAAAAAAATATTTCCGTTATGAAGCCTTACAAGTTCGTAGGTTAAAGATAATCCGATTCCGGTACCCTGTACACTAATATTATTTTTTACCTGATAGAATCTGTCGAAAATCTTTAATTGAGCCTCTTTGGGAATGCCTATCCCTGAATCTTTAACAATAATTTCTATTGTTTTTTTATCTTCAGCCCCGGGATACTTTGCTTCATCAATAAGGACTGAAAGACTAATTGAACCTCCATCCCGAGTGAATTTAAAAGCGTTTGAAAGAAGATTATATATAATTTTATCGAGCTTATCATGATCGAACCAGGCTTCAAGAGATGAACATGTTTTAATAAATGAATAGTTAATCTCCCGTTCATTAGCTTCATGATTGAATGAATCGGAAATATTTTTAATAAAAT
>DATKLQ010000156.1:0-3309 GCA_035542335.1 Ignavibacteriaceae bacterium
TTCCAGGCTATTAATTTCCCGTTCGGGGCAAGCACTTCAACAGAACAGCCGTTGTATTCATCTCTGTTTACGGATCTGATTAGCCTTCCGTAAGAAATATTCCTAGATCTAAAAACTCTGTGCAGCCTGTTTTTTAAAGCCTGCGAAGTATTTATCAGATTGCTTTCTTTAGCCTTAAAAAGTGAAGTTACTTCCGATTCTATTTTTGAAATTCTTTCCGAGAGCTCACTGTTCCAATCTGACTTCTTATTATATATCAAAATTGGAGTAATGATCCCTGAAAGAACGATCAGAATCAAAATAAAAAAGACGATAGCAAAATATTTTCTATCGTCTTTGAGCAGTCCCGGGTTAAACGGGAACATATTAAATATTTTCCTCGGCATTAATTAATTGTTATCTGCGATATTTTCCAGGTACCTGCTGATTTTTTTAATGAAATATAAACCTGAGCTTTCTCTCTTTTTCCTTTAAAATCATAAGTATAAATACCCGTCGCATAAGGATTTGTTTCATCGGCCTGAATATTTTTTAGCCTGCATGAGATAACCTGATAAACTTTGAAAAAATCTTCCAATACATAATAAGCCTGGTTTGAGCTGTAATAACCGCTGGTGCCGTTTGAGAGGCTGAAATAAGTCTGCGGGCTGAAAAACCCGGAAATAGAAGAGACATTTCCGCCGTTGACCCCGGATTCAATTTCGCTGAAAATACTCTGCACTAAAGTTTTTTGTTCGGTAAGGGAATTTTTAGGGAGCAGCTTATATTCTTGGGGATACAATTCGGTTTTAACGGAAGCTAAAAGGAGTGAAAAAAACAATATGTGTAAACAACTCTTCATCAATCGGCAATCAAATTTAATCAATAAATGAGTATAAATCTATAATGAAAGAGTGAGGCTCCCCTTTGCAAGCCTCACTCTTATTTCCAACCTGCCTGCTTCAGGCAGACACTTTAGTTGGACTTTCCCCGTATATTTAATCTCGTCCTCGAATTTCTTTCAGAAGGTACACTCTTAGCTTTGAGCTGCGGATTACCTTCAACCAGCTGATACGCCCAGTCAAAAACTACCCTTTCGTTGGTAATATATTTTACTCTGATCTTAGCAAAATGGTTGTCCCATGTCCACACTACATAAGTATGACCCGGGACAGCAATTACATCTTTTGTATGGGACCAGCCGCTGAGCGGAGCATAATCGATATCATAAATATCCGAAGTAGTCCCCATATCCTGTATGTCGCTGTCATCCCAAACGTCCAGGTAAAAAGTGCCTTTATAATTTTCAAAGAAGAAATCGGAATTTTCATCATCATAGGGAACAGGAGTGTAGCCTTTAAAGGAATAACCTGCATTATCCGGGAAATTCAAATAATCAGAAACAGCCTGATTAAATCCTTCCGGCCTCGGAGTTGAATAAATTACATCATAACTTAGTTCGCTCTCGTTCCCGTTAAAATCATAAGCCGTTACCGCATAATAGTAAGTCACTCCATTCGCTGCTCCATTATCGATAAAATAATTAGTTTCGGTGGAACCGATTAAAGTATATTTGCCGTCATATGTATAGCTGTAATAAACATTGTACCCGGCTACATCGTTCTCCCGGTTTTCATTCCAGGAAAGATCGACCCTGTTATCGCCGTTAAAAACTTCAATGCCTGCAGGGGGATCCGGGGGAATATTATCAACATAATATGAATCATTTACTTCGCATGCCGTTAATGCGAATAAAGAAAATATTGTCAACGAGTAAAAAATTATTTTTTTCATTTTAATCTCTTTTATCATGATTTCTGATTTGATTTTTTCAAAGCAGATGCCATGAAAAAGTTAGATTATAATTAAAAAAGAAAGGATTCCGGTAATAAAACTGTACTAATCATTAGACAGCGGTATATACTTTAGTATAGCCGGCCGGAGTAGAAGTGAAATAAATTTAAGCAGCTAAATTTCAGAGAGTTCGTTCCAGTAATACATTTTTTTCTTATTGATAACACCCAAGGCCCTTCCGTTCAATATTCTCTTATCGAAAGGAGTATTTATAGATTTGCTTTTGAATGTGCTTACATCGGCAGTCCAGACCTCATCAGGATCAAAAATAGTAAGATCGGCCGGCTCGCCCGGCTGGATTTTAGGAATTGGTATATTTAAAATTTTTCTGGGATTTATAGAAAGCTTTGCCACAATTTCTTCAAGCGACAATATCTTTTTATGGAAGAGTTCATTAAAGACTATTCCAACTTCGGTTTCGAGACCGATTATTCCATTCGGAGCATATTCAAACTCCATCTCCTTTTCCTCAATTGAATGAGGGGCATGATCGCTGGCGATACAGTCGATAGTCCCGTCTTTTAATCCCTTAAGGCATGCATCCACATCTTTCCTTGTACGCAGGGGAGGATTCATTTTAGTATTTGTATCATAAGTTTTTACGACATCATCGCTTAAGGTAAAATGATGCGGTGTCACTTCAGCAGTTACCTTAACTCCCCGTTTCTTTGCTTCCCTTACCATTTCAACGGATTTCGCGGAACTAATATGTGCTATATGAATTCTTCCTCCCGTATATTCCGCCATTAAAATATCTCTCATTACAATTATTTCTTCAGAGACGGCAGGGATGGGCGGAAGACCCAGCAGCGTCGAATTAATGCTTTCATTCATTGCTCCGCCGGATAAGGATTCATCTTCGCAATGTTCAATTACCGGGACTTTATACATTAAGGAATACTCCAAAGCCCTTTTTAAAATCCCCGAAGTTTTTATCGCACATCCGTCATCGGAAAAAGCTACAGCACCGGCATCGTAAAGCTCGGCCATTGGGGAAATTATTTCACCCTTTCTGCCGACTGTAGCGGCGGCAACGGGATAAACATCTACCAGGTGATCGGCAGCCTGCTTTTTAATGAATGCAACTACTTCCGCAGTATCGATCGCCGGTTCGGTGTTAGGCATGCAGGCAACGGCAGTAAATCCGCCGTTAGCTGCACTGTCGCAGCCAGACTGTACAGTCTCTTCATCCTCTCTTCCGGGCTCCCGCAAATGAACATGCATATCAAAAAAACCGGGAGCGACATATTTTCCTTTTAAGTCGATAATCTTTGAATTCTTTTTATCGTCTTCAGACAATTTGCCGAGTTTGCTGATAATCCCATCGGTTAAAAGGATGTCAGTTTCTTTATCTGATCCTTTGTAATCAGGGTGAATTATTTTGACGTTACTTAAAATGAGTTTCATTTAGTTCCCTATTTTTTCTAAGTGAACTTAGTGCCTTAGTGGTAAAAAAAAGCAATTACCACTAAGACA
>DATKLQ010000157.1:0-2877 GCA_035542335.1 Ignavibacteriaceae bacterium
GCTCGAAGTATACGATAAAAGAGAAGATAACAAGATGCTGTTTAGTTATTCAATGCCGGCCTATATGAGAGAATTTGATTTCTATGATCATTATATAACTATTGCTTATTGATATGCAGGTGTTATAATGTATGATATCGCTGATCCTAAGAATCTTAGTCTTGTAAGTTCTTTCTCATACAAATATGCCGTACATGATTATGATAAAGAAATGAATAAAGTTATAAACATTGGGAATCTCTGTTTTATGTTTACAAGCTATTATGGTGTATCTATATACGATATAAGTGATCCATCTGAGCCTCAATATTTGTCATATTTGCAAAAAGAAGACGGGACTCCAAACACTGCAAGCTCAATTGCAAAAATAAAGGATAGCATTTATTACCTTATAACAGGCCTGGAAATAGCAATATATAATTTGTCAAACCTTGTATTCCTTCACTAGTAAAAAGTATTCCGCTCGAATTGGGAAACCGAATTATAGTTGAAGGATCTAATGCCTACGTAACCAATTGGGATCCGAATGGTAATTATAAACTATTTATATTTGATATTTCAGATTATCTTAATCCAATACAAACCGGCGAACTTGACCTTCAGTATTATCCATATGGTATAGATTATAAAGACAATATTGTATATGCTGCCTGCAGTGAAGGCGGATTGTTTGTTATTGATGTAAGTGATAAATATAATCCATTCATTAAAAAAGTAATATATTACGGAAATCATTCAATGTCATACGCTTGCGTAAGTGACGATTATTTATATGTTACAGACGGAATCAATGGTTTGCTCGTCTTTGATATTACAAATAGTGATTATATCAATCTTGTTGGTCAATTTCTTTTTGGAAATTATGCTTACTATGTTAAGGAATATCGGGGAAAGATATATGTATCTAGTTTCGAAGCTGGACTATATATCTTTCAGAATGATTTAATCGCCTCAGTTTTGAATCAACAGCCGGCAGTCCCTGCTGATTACTTATTGCAAAATTTTCCTAATCCATTCAATCCGACAACAACAATTAGTTTCGGGCTTTCGAAAAATGAATTTGTTTCATTAAAAGTATATAATATGCTGGGAGAAGAGATTGCAACATTAATTAACGAAGAGATGTCCTCCGGCATTTATAAGGTAGAATTTAACGGAACAAATTTGGCAAGCGGAATTTACATCTATACTATAAAAACCCCTTCACATTCTATTACTAAAAAAATGATTTTAACAAAGTGATTGTTAAATAGCTGAAGCAGGCAACGGACAGTCCTTTCAGTACTTCATCTTCGTAATTATAATAACGCAGTATAGAGATGGGAAAAGCGTTATTATTTAAGAGAATAAAAAAGGTTAATACTGCTAAAAAAATTAGATAGAAAAAAATGAATTGTTGTGCGGAAGACGGGACTCGAACCCGTACGCCTTTACAGGCACTACCCCCTCAAGATAGCGTGTATACCAATTCCACCACTTCCGCAAAGAGTATCGAAAGATAATTTTACGGAATTATAAAATCAAATTTATTAAACCGGCAGAGCGAAAATAATTCCTAGGTTGAGGGTTAAAAGTTAATAGTTAATCGGAGGGACACGATTAACTTTTAACGATTAACATTTCTATTTTGAGTTTAATTTAAGAACTAAGGATCTAATCTTCGGGTTCGGGTCCGAACTTTCTTTTTTCAAATAGGATTTTTCCCACTTCCCTTCTGAATTTCTGTTCAAATACTACCAGCTTCCCTATTTGTTTTGTTGTTAAAATATCGGATAAAGAATTTAAGAATGTTTTTCTTGCCTCAGCTATTTCATTGTTTATCTTAAAATAATCCTCAATCATTTTTTTCAGCTGCGGGTCATTCTGATCACTGCTGTTTTTAATTAGCTCATCAATCTTATCCAATTGCTCATCCTCTTTTTTCCGCAAACCTTCCATTTGTTCCATATGGGCATTCCGCCGAGCAAAAAATTTAAGAGTAGTCTCTTCATCCATATTGAGGGCTTCAATTAACTTTGCCTTTTCAAGATCCTTCATTTTTTCACCGGGACCTTTATGATCAGGTCTCCCCATTCCCTCCTGGGCATTTAATAAACCGGAAGAAAAAGCTAAGACAATCAGAAATAAAAATATCTTATTCATCTTTTCACCTTAAAAAAATTCTTTGTTGATTAAACGGTCGTATATCAGCGAGGCTTCTTCTTCATTCAATCCTTCGGTATAATTAACGCTGCCGTTGAGGCTTTGGAGGATTGAATCTGCAGTTTCGGAAGAAAAATTAAATTCATCCGAAATCAGCTCATCCCATACCGAATCGCCGACAGCTGAGGCTGCATTATCAATATCAATATTTGAATAGTTATCCGTAAGATTTTTTACCTGTTCCTCGGTTATTGTGTAATCTTTAGCGTCTGAAATCTTTTCGGGTCCTTTAAATAAAAATAAAGAAAGAATTAGAAAAACAATTACAAGAGCAGATGAAGCATAAATAATTCCTTTAACTGCCGCCCTTTTTCTCTTCCCTCCCGGCTTTTCTCTAAAACGGGGAATATTATTTACGAAATATAATTCATCGGCGGAAAGAATATTCATGCTCTTTAAATTCCCCAGCATCTTCTTATAATTTTCTAATTCCTTCCGCAGCTCCGGATTATTACTTAAGTCTTCCTCAAACTTTTCTCTTTCCCCGGAACTAAGCTGGTCATCTAAATATAATATTATTCTATCTTTATTATTCATTTTCCATCAGCTCATAAATTTTTCTTGCTGCATGAAAATAATTTGATTTCAATCCGCCTACGCTTCTGCCAGTAATTTCAGATATCTCTTCATATGAAAGCTCTTCAAAATTTCTCATGATAAACACCTCTCTCTGTT
>DATKLQ010000158.1:0-6528 GCA_035542335.1 Ignavibacteriaceae bacterium
GGGCAGGAAAAGATTAGCTTATATGATAAAAAAAAGCAAAGTGGGGTATTATATAATAATCAGATTTAACGCCTCGCCGAATCTCATATCAAAATTAGAACGATCCTATCAGCTCGATGAACATATCCTGAGGTATCTTACCGTCAAACTTGATGCAGATGCCCTGGAACAAATTGAAAAAGGGAAATCTCTTTCCGCTGAGGAACCCGAATTAGCCGCAGAATCAGCCGAAAAGGCTGCAGCGGAATTGAATGCTGAAGATGAATCTCAAGATCGTGATCAACTTAAATAATTATATTAGATAAGCAGGGAGGAAAATTACAATGGCCGAATTGAAAATGCCCGAAATTAACTACGTGATAGTTGCAGGAAATTTAACTAAGGATCCGGTGTTCCGTCAAACTACAAACAGTACTCCAGTCGTTAATTTTTCTATAGCATCTAACAGGAAATACAAGGACAGCTCGAATCAATGGCAGGAGGATGTATGTTACGTCGGCATTGTTGCCTGGAACAGGCTGGCCGAAAGCTGCAAGGACAGGCTTAAAAAGGGTTCTGCAGTTTTAATCGACGGAGAGCTGCAAAGCCGCAACTGGAAATCGGAAGAAGGCCACAACAGAAGCATCGTCGAAATCAAGGCACGAAGAATCCAATTCCTGAATAAAAGAGCCAAATTGACCGGCTCCGAAAACGGTCATGAAGGGGAAGACTACGTTTTCTCGGAAGATGAAGCCGCCAATCCCGATTATACCGAGGATTCATTCGATAAATTTTTAACAAATGATGAGTCCGATTTGATCAAAGAACAGGGAGATAAATGAGAAAAGAAATAAAAACTAAAAAATTCTGCAGATTTACCCAGGCAGGCATAAAATATATCGATTACAAGGATGTCAAGCTTCTTCAGAAATATATTTCGGAGCAGGGAAAAATAATTCCTAAAAGGATTACGGGCACAAGCTCCAAGTACCAGCGGCAGCTTTCCATTGCAATAAAAAGAGCAAGGCATCTGGCTCTGCTGCCTTATGTAGCGGAAGCATTGAGATAAATTTATATTTTTAAATATATCGGTTAAAAAATGAAGGTTATATTAAGACAGAATTTTGAATCTCTTGGGAAGGTCGGAGATGTAGTTGATGTTAAAGAAGGTTATGCATTCAATTACTTGATTCCAAGGAAAATAGCTTATACGGCGTTAAAAGGAAATGTAGCTGCACTGGAGGAAGAGAAAAAAAATCTTGCCAAGAAAATCAGGCAGGAAATACTTGATGCCGAGAACCTTGCTGCAGAGCTTGAAAAAGTTTCGGTTACTATCCCGGTGCAGGTCGGGGAAGAAGATAAAATCTTCGGTTCCGTAACTAACCAGATGATTTCCGACGGCTTAAAAGCAAAAGGTTATGATATTGACAAGAGAAAAATTGAAATTGAAGAACCCATTAAATCGCTGGGGATATACGGAATAAACGTGAAACTTCATGCAAATATAAGTGCTAAAATAAAAGTCTGGGTGGTTCGAGAATAGTTTTTTATCTGGGGAAAAGGAATAAAAAAAGGAAAGCGGCAGACTTTCCTTTTTTTTATTAATGGGGATAAAATCTTAATGAACTTTAATTTTCTTTTCTGAAATTAGCTTAGCAACTTCCGATGTTCCGCTCTTTGCCAATGTCTTTATTGCTTTTGCGGAAAGCTTCAATGTAACAAACCTGTTCAATTCCTGAACCCAGACTCTCTTTTTCTGCAGGTTGGGCAAAAACCTTCTCTTTGTCCTGTTATGAGCATGGGAAACATTATTGCCGTACATCGGCTTAATACCGGAAATCTGACATTTTCTGGCCATGGATACTCCTAAATTCTATAATTCCTTTTTTTCGGTTTGAATCAAAATTAAGAAGCAAATATAGATAAAATACAGATAAAAAAGTAAATTCCCGCATATTAATTTTCACCGAGTGCTGAATTGAACTTATAATATCGAAATTTACCTGCAGTCTTGAAAATAAAATATTCCTTATTAATTTATTATACTAAAAATGTGAGATTTTTTATTGTGAGATTTTTTATATGGAATATTATGAGCTTCATCCGGTAAATCCTCAACTGCGGTTTATTAACAAAGCCGTTGATGTATTGAAAAAGGGAGGTGTAATCATTTACCCTACCGATACTGTTTACGGCATCGGCTGTGATATTTTTAATAAAGAAGCACTTGAGAAGATCTTCGCAATTAAGGACGGCGGCAATAAACTATTTAGCTTTGTTTGTGCTAATTTAAAAGATATTGCAAAGTATGCTAAAGTTTCCGATTATGCGTATAGAACCATGAAGCATTTGCTGCCCGGTCCATATACCTTCATTCTTCCTGCGGCAAAGCAGGTTCCAAAAAAATTATGGAGTAAAAGGAAAACGGTTGGAATCAGAGTGCCGAAGCACAAGGTTTGCCTCAAGCTTGTCGAAGAACTAGGCAACCCGATAATCAGCACCAGCGCTACAGGAAAAAACGGCGAACTTATTTTTGATCCGGTTGAAATAAGGGACAGGTTTTCAAAACAGATTGACCTTATGCTTGCCTCCGGCAATCTTTCCGGAGATCTTTCAAGCGTGATAGATTTAAGCGAGGATGAGCCCGAAGTAATAAGAGAAGGCGCGGGAGATGTAAGCTTGTTCCAGTAATTTAGTGTAAAGCCCCATTCTTTCTCTTACTTTTAATCTTTCTCTTTCTCATGAGAAAGGAATGGGCGGCTGAAGGAGAAAGAGAAAGAGTAAGAGAAAGAGGAGTAAAAGAATGAGCTATTCTTTAAAGACCGGCTATGATCTGAACTCACCTGAATTAATCTCCGTAATCGATGAATTGTCTCTCTGGTCGGCCCCTTTCGGATTGAGGCTGCTGGAGATGATAGACATGAAAAAAAATATTTCGGCGCTGGATATCGGCTTCGGCCTTGGATTTCCATTGCTGGAGGTTGCGATGCGGCTTGGCAATTCCTGCAAAGTATACGGCATCGATCCCTGGGAGGCAGCAGCCGGTAGAGTCAGGAATAAAATAGAAATCTACGGAATTAATAATGTAGAGCTTTTTTCGGGATATGCCGAAAATATTCCGCTGCCCGGTAAAAGCATCGACCTGATTATAAGCAATAACGGGATAAATAATGTTGAGGATCAAGAAAAAGTATTTAAAGAATGTGCGAGAATAAGCAGGACCGGTGCACAGCTTCTTTTTAATTTTAATCTCGAAGATACAATGATTGAATTTTACTGTGTTCTCAAAGATATCTTAAGTGAATCGGGGATGACCGATGAAATAGAAGAAATGAAACGGCACATCTATTCCAAACGTAAACCTGTGGAAGAAGTAATTGAACTGGTTGAGAAAAACGGGTTTACAATTAATCAGGTAAAGCATGATTCGTTTCAGTTCCGCTATAATGACGGAAGTTCTATGTTCAAACATTTCTTTATAAAGCTTGCTTTCTTTAAGAGCTGGCAGGAACTTGTGCAGGGAACAAAGCAAGATAAAATTTTTATAGAAGCGGAAAAAAGACTCAACAGGATTGCCGACGAAAAAGGGGAATTGAGACTCAGCGTCCCTTTCGTTACTATTGAGGCCATTCGTAACTGATCAGGATTTCTTTTCTCTATAAATAAAATTTGATGATGCCTGTGCGGAAGGAGTCATAATAACCTCGTTTATGCTCACATGTTCCGGCCTTGTAATGCAGAATAGAATTGTTTCGGCTATATCTTTGGGGGAGAGAGGTTTCACTCCTTCATAAACCTTTTTTACTTTTTCCTCGTCACCGCTGAACCTTACGCTGCTGAATTCGGTAAGTACCATTCCAGGGTCAACCGTGCTTACTCTAATATTTTTATCCAGCGCATCCAGTCGAATTGCCTGGGTTAAGGCGTTTACGGCGAACTTGGTAGCACAATAAACATTTCCGTTTATATAAACTTCATGCCCGGCTGTCGAGCCGATATTTACTATATGTCCTTTTTTTCTTTCAATCATTTTAGGAAGGATTTGCCTTGTAACATAAAGCAGCCCTTTTATATTTGTATCAATCATTTCTTCCCAATGATCAATGTTTCCCTCATAGATTTTATCGAATCCCCTAGCTAGCCCGGCATTGTTTAACAATACGTCGATATTCCGGAATTCATTGGGAATTGAAGAAATTTTTTCACTGACCTCTTTCCTGTTTCTTACATCTAGTTGAACTATATGAGCATGCGTTCCGAATTTCTGCGAAAGATCTTCCGAAAGTTTTTTTAATCTTTCAATCCTCCTTGCGCAGAGAATTAAATTCCCTCCTTCGGATGCAAATAACTCCGCGCAGGCCTTGCCGATCCCGGAAGAAGCGCCCGTAATAAAAATAGTTTTGTTTTTAAGAGATTCCATAAAATTTTTATTTGAGATAATTTTTTAAAATTGGGTTTTAAGTTAATCATATTTTTAAAAAAATTAAAAGATAAGATAAAAAGAACCTTGTGATTATTGAGGAAAGTTATAAAAATGATCGATGTTCAATGCTCAATTTTCAATGTTCAATTAGAAGTTTTAATCTTTTTTTAAGAGGTTTATAAGAATTGAGAATTGATCATTGATTGTTGAACATTGAACATTTTTAAAAGATGAGATAGTGGGGAACTTATTTATTGGGGAGAGTTAAAAATAATGATCAATATTCAATGCTCAATTTTCAATGTTCATTTGTCAGCCACTTAGATATTCTTTTAGGGAAGATTTTAGGAATTGAGAATTGATCATTGATAGTTGAACATTGAATATTATTTAAGAAAAATGATCAATGCTCAATCTTCAATTTTTCAATATTCATTTGCAAACACTCCCGGTATTTTCATTCCGCATTTACCGCACTCTCCCTCATTTATATTATTGCTCAGCACTGAGTGCCAATCCCTTTTAATTAATGCAGCACCGCAGCCGGGGCAGTAGGTTGTCTGTCCTTCACGATCATGGACATTCCCGACGTAAACAAATTTAATTCCTGCATCCGCAGCAATTTTTCTCGCGGCTTTTAAGGTTGCGGAAGGAGTCGGTCCTTTGTCGGTCATTCTAAAATCAGGGTGAAAGGCGGTGAAATGGAGCGGAACTGAATCACCTAAATTCTCAAGTATCCATCCGGATTCCCTTTTAATTTCATCGGCTGAATCATTTTCACCCGGGATTAATAAAGTCGTAATTTCAAACCAGATGTCAGTTTCATGCTTTAGCCAGACAAGAGTATCGAGAACATCTTTTAAGCTGGAAAAAGTTATTTTATTGTAGAACCTTTCAGTAAATCCTTTCAGATCTACATTAGCTGCATCGGCAAATCGATAAACTTCCTTTCGTGCTTCTTTATCGATATAACCGGCAGTGACCAGGACATTCTTTATTCCTTCTTCCCTAGCAATCTTGGAAATATCAATTACATACTCTCCGAATATAGTTGGATCGTTGTAGGTATAAGCTATCGAGGGGGAATTATATTTTTTTGCCAGCATCACTACCTCTTCAGGGGAGCATTTGAGAGAGTTTGAATCGTCCAGCTTGGCTTTGCTTATCGACCAGTTCTGGCAGAATTTGCATCCTAGGTTGCAGCCTGCCGTACCGAAGCTTAAAACAGCGGTACCGGGGAGAAAATGGTTCAGAGGCTTTTTTTCAATCGGGTCCAATGCAAAACCTGTCGGTCTTCCGTATCCAAGCGTATAAAGCTTGCCGCCGTGGTTCTGCCTTATATAGCAGAAGCCCGGCTGCCCTTCTCCCATTTTGCAGTAGCGGGGACAAAGAGTGCAGAGTATTTTATTCTTTTCCGCCGGTTCCCACCATTTCGCCGGCGTCATTTCTGCAGTATTTATAATTTCTGAATTCATCTTTTACATTTATTCTTAACTTACTAAATTATTCTTTTATATTTAAGAATAAAGAGAATTATTAAACAGGAAAAGACGCGCCTTTCATAGACATAACCTTTATGTCCCTTTAGGGATATAATATTTATAGCTAAAATAGAGCAAAAACAATGTTAGAAGTCCCGTAGGGACGAAATATCTATTATATTTAAAATCATCGGTTTACCGTATGCATAGTCGCTTCCGGGTAACGTGCTCCGGCGGCTATGCCCTGAGGTGCAGCATTTTCTATCCTTTCTAAATCATTTGCATTGAGATGGATTTCCAGTGCTTTTAGATTTTCTCTTAGCCTCTCTTTTCTTTTCGTTCCCGGAATCGGTATTATATCTTCTCCCCGGGTAAGAAGCCATGCCAATGCAAGCTGCGCGGTTGTGCAGCCTTTCTCCGAGGCAATTTCTTTCAGCTTCTCGACTATCTGAAAGTTTCTTTTGAAATTCTCTCCCTGGAAGCGGGGGAGCGATCTTCTGAAATCATTTTTGGGGAGATCATCGGGATTTTTGAAGGCGCCCGTTAAGAATCCGCGCCCAAGCGGAGAATATGCAACTAATGCAATACCAAGCTCGCGGCAGACGGGCAGAACATCCTTTTCAGGATCTCTTGTCCAAAGACTGT
>DATKLQ010000159.1:0-2589 GCA_035542335.1 Ignavibacteriaceae bacterium
CTGAGGAAGGAATTATCAAAAGTTTTAGAAACAATAAATCTTGATGAGCATCCTGAACTGGCAAAAGCTAATAAAATAAACGGAAAAGTATTCCATTTACTTACAGATGTGAATTTTTATAGTCTCTTTCCTGTTAGAGGAAATATCAATATTGGTCATACTGCATTTGAGAACGAAATAACAGAGATTTCAAAAAAGAATGCCAAAGATTATGATTTAATATTGGGCACTTCAAACTGGTGTAAGCAAAAAATGATTGATGCCGGGATTAAAAATGGAGATGTATTAATTCAAGGTATTGACCCGGAGCTTTTCTATCCACAGGATAATCATCATAATAAAAATCTTTTTATAATTTTTTCCGGCGGTAAATTTGAATTACGCAAAGGGCAGGATATTGTATTAAAGGCAGTAAAAATACTTCAGGATAAGTATAACGATGTTGTTCTGGTTAATGCCTGGTATAACTATTGGCCGGAAACCATGGTTTCGATGAAGTTATCACGTTTTATAAATTTTGAATTGAGAGGTAAAGACTGGCAGGAATATATGCTGAATCTTTACAGGATTAACGGTCTGGATGAAAAAAGGATTTTTACTCTTCCTATAATTCCTAATGAGAAACTGAGAGACCTGTATCATAAAACGGATATCGGTTTATTCCCTAACAGATGCGAGGGCGGAACCAATTTAGTTTTAATGGAATATATGGCTTGTGGTAAACCGGCAATCGCTTCTTTTAATACCGGGCAAAAAGATGTACTGACGGATTGGAGTTCCTTTCCACTTAAAAAGATGAGTGACTTCAAAATTCATGATAATGCAAAACAGCTTATTTCAGAATGGAGTGAGCCTGACCTGGACGAAGTAGTTTCTGCTCTGGAATATGCTTATTTCCATAGAGATGAAATAAAAAAAGTTGGAGCTAACGCCGCTGAACATATGAAGAAATTTACCTGGAAAAATACAGCGGATAATCTGCTAAAGTTTCTTGTCACCTTGGAATAAGCTATGATCTCACTAAGTATGATAGTAAAGAATGAAGAACGGTATCTTAAAGACTGCCTTGAATCTGTAAAGGACATTGTTGATGAAATTGTAATTGTGGATACGGGATCTACAGATAAAACCCTGGAAATTGCTTCGGGTTATTCCACAAAAATTTTTCATTTCGATTGGATAAATGATTTTTCTGCTGCAAGAAATTTTGCTCTTGATCATTGCTCCGGGGATTGGATTTTGTACCTCGATGCAGATGAGCGGCTTTCAAAAAGTTCCATAAATGAACTAAAAAATCTTGTGAGGACTAAATCGAAACAAGCCTATCTTTGTGTTGTAAGAAATATTGATGAAGTAAACAGCCGCCCCTCGGTAATGGACTATATAAGACTTTTCCCCAATGATAAAAAGGTAAGGTTTGAAGGGGCGATTCACGAGCAGATTGAATACTCTTTAAGGAAAGAGAATTACGAAATTCTTAAATCCGGCATTGAAGTAATCCACATAGGTTATAATATTTCTAAAGATGCACTGGAAGAAAAAGCAAAGAGAAACCTTTCTCTATTGATGAGTGAATATTCAAAAAGTAAGTCCGGTTACTATGCTTTTCAAATTGGACAAACATACGGTATACTCCAGGAGAGGGAGCCGGCAATAAAATATTTTTTAGCTGCACTGGACGATGCAACATTGAAGAATGAATATAAGGCTCTTGCATATCGGTTCCTTTCAGTTGACTATGCTGAAAAGCAGAACTGGAGTGAGGCACTGAAGATGATCTCAGAAAGTCTTCGCTATGACAGCAATCAGCCGCTTGCCCTGATGATTGCTGCAAAAATTTATATTAAGATTGGAAATGCAGCCGAAGCAGAAAAATTCTGCAGGAAAGCTTATGATATTAATTCTAAGTTTTTAAGTGGTAAGAAAAGTTCATACCAAACTATAATGCTTGAAGAAAGAAGTATTCTTCTGCATGGGCTTAATGTTGCCATCTTATCAGGTAATAAAAATCTTTTTAATTTTTTTTATGAGAAATTTAGAAATGATAGAGGTAAGGCTGCCGGCTCAGAGAAGAATGAGAAAAGTGCAAGAGAATTAAAACTTTTTAATTCTTTGTTCAATAACAATGATTTCGATGAAGAGGACACGAATATTTTTACATCCATAATTGATAATGATAACCTCGAAGTATTCATATCTCTTCTTAATACTTATACTAACAATGAGAAAAAGGCAGAGCTGTTAAATCTCTTATGTAAAAAGTTTCCACATAATGCAAATCTGCTTAACAGATATGGGCTTGTCTTATCTGAAATAAAAAAGAATGATGAGGCAGAACACATCTTTTTGGAATCATATAGCACAAATCCTAAAGAGCCTTCCACAATATTTTATTTAACATCAGTCTATCTTCAGAATGGGAAACATCATAAAATTGTACCATTGCTTGAGGAATCCGAAAAAAATTTCCGGGATAATCCAGAGGTAATTAGCAGGCTAATCATTTTGAAACAGAAGCTAAGTATTCCTTAGGAGCTAAGGATTCCTTCCTAGAAAGAAACTTCTCCTTTCCTCTAAACTTTCCTCACC
>DATKLQ010000160.1:0-4262 GCA_035542335.1 Ignavibacteriaceae bacterium
CCACTACAACGACCGTGTTCCCTTTTTCAACCAGTTTGTTTAGGACATTTAGAAGAATATTTACATCTTCAAAGTGAAGACCGGTTGTAGGTTCGTCTAAAATATATATTGTTTTGCCGGTTCCGACTTTACTCAGCTCCGTTGCCAGCTTTACACGCTGCGCTTCGCCGCCGGATAAAGTGGTGGCTTGCTGGCCTAATCTTATGTAGCCCAAACCTACGTCATAAATCGCTTTTATTTTTCTTTTAATCCGCGGAAGATCCTCGAAAAATCCTAATGCCTCTTCTACGGTCATTTCAAGCACGTCGGCAATCGATTTTGTTTTATATAAGACTTCAAGAGTTTCGCGGTTATATCTTTTCCCATGACAGATATCGCATTCTACATAAACATCCGGCAGAAAATTCATTTCGATTTTTTTCAATCCATCACCTCCGCACCCTTCGCACCTGCCTCCCGAAACATTGAAGCTGAATCTTCCCGTTGAGTAGCCTCTCATTTTCGATTCCGGGAGCTGAGAATAGAGATCTCTTATAAAAGTAAACAAGCCTGTATAAGTTGCCGGGTTGGACCTGGGGGTTCTTCCAATCGGCGATTGATCAATCTCAATTACCTTATCAATATTTTCCAATCCCTCGATGGATTTATAAGGAAGAGGAACAGTTTTCGATTTATAGATCTTGTTCATTAAAATTTTAACAAGCGTTTCGTTCAGCATCGATGATTTACCGGAACCGCTGACCCCTGTAATCAGGGTTAATGTCCCCAGAGGAATTTTTAAATTAATATTCTGAAGATTATTCCCGGACGCTCCTTTCAATAAAAGAAATTTTCCGTTTCCCTTTCTCCTGGTTTCCGGCACTTTAATCTGCTTCTGATGCTTTAAATAAGATAGTGTAAGCGAATCAATGCCGTTGCGGGAATTTACAAGGCTCTGCGTGTCCCCCTTTAGAATTACTTTTCCGCCGTGTTCGCCGGCTCCGGGCCCGAGATCAATTATATAATCCGAGCTTTCTATTGTTTCCCTGTCATGCTCAACAACGATTACTGTATTCCCCAAGTCCCTCAAATTCTTTAATGAATTAATAAGCTTTATATTATCGCTTTGGTGAAGTCCGATGCTCGGCTCATCAAGGACATACAGAACTCCGGCTAATTGAGAACCGATTTGAGTAGCGAGTCTAATCCTCTGAGATTCTCCCCCGGAAATGGTTCGGGCAGAGCGGTTCAAGGTTAGATAATCGAGCCCTACGTTCAGCAGGAATTCCAGCCTTTCCGTTATTTCCTTTAAAATCGGCTTTGCAATTACCGCATCCCTCCCTTTAAGTTTAACGGTATTGAAAAATTCCTTGGCCCTAAAAATTGATAATGCCGTCACCTCGCTTATATTTTTACCCTGGAATTTTACCGCAAGTGATTCCTTTTTAAGTCTTCCTCCTCCGCATTCAGGGCAGCTGACAGTATTCATGTAGGATTCAACCCACTCCCTTATATTATTGGATGTGGTGGTGTTGTAATAATTCTTCAAGTAATTAAACAAACCGGCAAACCTGTGCATATATGTAACCGGCTTGCCGTTACCGTATGAATATGAAAAAGCGATTTTATCTTTGCTGCCGTAAAGCAGGATTTGCTTCTGCTCTTCGGATAAATTTTTCAGTTTATCGTCAAAGGTAAAATTATATTTGCCGGCAACAGCCGAGAGCTGGTTGAAGAACCAAATTCCCCGGGGTTTTCCCAGAGGAGCAAGCCCTTCTTCATTAATCGATTTATTCCAATCCGGAATAATCAGATTAATATCCAGCTCTTTTTTCTCTCCGAGCCCTTCACAATTCGAGCAGGAGCCGTAGGGAGAGTTGAAAGAGAATGAATTCGGCGCAAGCTCATTAAAGCTGATGCCGCAGTTCAGACATGCAAGATGCCTGCTGAAAATATGATCTTTGTCGCCGTCAAAAACTATTACGCTGCCGTTACCGTGATTCAAAGCCACTTCAATCGATTCGGTAATCCTGTTCCTTGAATTTTCATTTACTGTCAGCCTGTCAATAACTATTTCTATATTGTGGATTTTGTAACGATCGACCTGAAACCCTTTTGTAATTTCATGGAATTCCCCGTCAACCCTAATCCTTAAAAATCCTTCAGATAAGATTTCTTCAAAGAGTTCCCTATAATGACCTTTTCTTCCCCGTACCAGTGGCGAGAGTATATAGATTTTTTTCCCGGCAGCGGAAGAAACAACCGAATCAATTATCTGTGCAGCGGTTTGTTTGGAAACAGGCCTTCCGCAGTTATAGCAGTGAGGGGTTCCTAGTTTCGCATACAGCAGTCTTAAATAATCGTAAATTTCGGTCACGGTTCCCACCGTAGAACGCGGGTTTCCCGAAGTGGATTTCTGCTCAATTGAAATTGCGGGGCTTAAACCCTCGATCAAATCGACATCAGGTTTTTCAAGCATATCGAGAAATTGTCTTGCGTATGCGGAGAGCGATTCAATATACCTTCTCTGCCCTTCTGCATAGATCGTATCGAAAGCAAGCGACGATTTCCCCGAACCGGAGAGCCCGGTAATTACCGTAAAAGAATCCCTCGGAATTTCAATATCGATATTTTTTAAATTATGCTCCCTGGCTCCTTTTATAATTATGTTTTCTTTTTCTAGTTCCATTCAAAATATTTATCTTTAATCTTTCATTTTACTGATATGAGGCATAAAATTCAATTTAAATTGAAGTGCACCGCAGACGATCATAAATTTGTGCAACCTCAAATATAAAAAAATTTTAATGAATAACATTAAAACAATAAAGGAGCCGTGCGAGGCAAAATTAAGAGAAAAAGGCTCTCTTTTTATCGGGAAAGGATACCCCGTCGATTCGGAAAAAGAAATCAGGGATAAATTGCCGGAAATCAAAAAAAAATATTATGATGCAACTCATCATTGCTATGCATACAAATTATTTCCTGAAAATTTTAAATATTCCGATGCTGGCGAACCCGCCGGCAGCGCCGGTATCCGGATTTTAAATGCAATAGAACATTCCAAACTGGTAAATATTCTTATAGTAGTCATAAGGTATTTCGGCGGAACAAAACTCGGGATCGGTCCATTAGGTAAAGCATATTACAACACCGCATTAATGGCATTAGAAAGATCTAAGCTGATGGAAAAGACCGCTGCAAAAAAAGTTTTAATCAAAGTCGATATTTCATTTGCCAATCAGCTGGCAAAAATAACTGCAGCGAGCAAAGCCCAAATTTTAAATTCCAAATTCGAGGAGGAGATAACGCAGGAATGCATGATTAACGCCGGCATGTTGGAGCAGTTTACTTCACGCTTAAAAGAATCGACTAAGGATGCAGCCGAAATAATTATTGACGGGAAAACTTATTTTGTTTAACGGAAAAGAGATATATGGTTCAGTTATCCATTTCTACAGAGTAATAAGGTTATAGAGTATGAGTTTCGAGGGTACTAGGGTCGATTCAGCTGATAAGGTTTTTTTTAAAGAATGGACAAAATATATCTATTAAGACTAATTAATTTGATAAGTTTTCTTTCCTAGGTTGACCAAAAACCTTATCCGGTGTTTAACTTTAGTAAAATAATCTAAAATCTATCTTGACCTTATTACCTTATTGAATGTATTAACTCAACTAAAAAAAAATTAATCTTTGATAAGCTCTAACTCATCCTTTTTCTTTTATAATAATTTAAATAAGATTCAATTTTATCCAGATCCGCAAGAAGTTCATTCATGCTAATTAAACTTTCCTTCGTAAGGATAAAAAATTTCTCCTCAAAATAAGCTTTCACCTTATCTTCCGAGGATGAAATGATTTCTTTAATTAAAGCAATCACCTTCTGCAAATTTGCCGAGAAATCTTTTTTCATATAATCTTTATCCTCCTCAGAGATTTCCGGAGAGCTTTTATTAATCTTCATCAAGCCGGTAATATATTTTGCGGTGAAAATAAGATCTTCAAAAGCATTTCCCCCGTTATTTTTTTCAGCTTCCGCGAGAACCAACAGCAGCTCTGCTTTGCAGTTTAATTTAGTACCGGAGGATTTTTCAACTTCATTAAGAAAATCCGGCGGGTTGTGCGGATGCTTATTCTTCATTTTAATCTCCGAAAATTCCCCTTCTAGGCATCTTTTAAATTTTTACGCCTAACCCGATACCGTCTCCGATTGGAAGAATAGAAGTTTTGAGGCCGGGATGGGATGTAAATATTTTATTGAATTCTCTTATAAAATTAGT
>DATKLQ010000161.1:0-3518 GCA_035542335.1 Ignavibacteriaceae bacterium
TCCGAAGCTTTGACTCAGGATGAAGAGATAGTTTTTAACGCCGGTTCCCATACCGAGCTTATAAAGATGAATTATAAAGATTTTGAAAAGCTTGTTAATCCTGTAATAATGGAATTTTCATTTATTTGAATTCCGCCAAAGAACTATTTTAAATCTTGGAGATGTTCTATTCCTTCTGCGGATATTTCCATTTTTTGCCGGTAAAGCATGAGAAGAACGAGCAATCAATCTTTCGCAGCTCAATTTTTTTCTAATTTCATCTTCTTTAATATATCATGGTAGCGTTTATCTGAATAAATAATTTTGTAAACATCATAGAAAGGTTCTGAAGGAACATAAACCATAAGGGGATCCCGGGTTTCATACCCCTGATAAAAAAGCTCAAATACCTTATCCAGGTCGCCCAATCCTAAATAAATATTGGATAAAATAATCGGAGAGACATTATTAGGTTCAGAAAGTTTTATAACTTCATCAATTGCTGCAAGTGCATCCTTTCTTCTGCCCATCTCTGCATAAAGCATTCCGCGTACTGCTACAATAACCGGCCTGCTATGCGAAAGCTCGATTGCCTTATTTAACTCATTTAAAGCTTCATTATAATTTTTCATCACTATAAAAGACATTCCCAGTCCAAAATGGCCTTCGGCATAATCAGGATACATTTCAATTGTTTTTTTGAACTGGAGAACTGCTGGCTTATTTTTCCCGAAAAGATGGAACATTCTTCCGAGGCCTGTTGAAATGCTTGGTGAAAGAGGATCAAGCTCATAAGCTCTTTGCATTTCATCCAAAGCTTTATCAGATCTTCTTATGAGTGCGAGGAAAAGCGAATACCACTCATGTGCCTGTGCATAGCCGGGTTTAAGCTCAATTGCTTTTATGAATTCTTTTTCAGCTTCATCCCAGTTCCAATCAAATCTGAATTTAATATAAGCATTGGAAGCATGGGCATCGGCGAGCGTCTCATCGATTTCCAGGGCTTTGGCTACGGATTCCTTCGCTTTTAATTCGGCATCTTCTTTAGTAAATGATCCGTAGGAGGCGCCGCCTAATAAAGTATAGCAGTTTGCAAGCCCAGCATAAGCAGCTGCATACCGCGGATCATATTCAACAGCTTTACTATAATATTCAGCACTCTTTGTTAAATCCTCTCCCGTTCTTTTGTTAAGGAAATAATTGCCGAGCAGGTAATTCCTGAATGCATCCATATTTTCTGTGCCCCTCTTGCCAATCTGCTCCCGTTCATTTGCGAGCAGCTGGACTTTTAATTCTTCTGCAACTTTCATTGCAATATCGCTTTGGATGGCAAAAATATCTTTCAGTTCCCTATCATAATCTTCAGACCAAAGATGTTTTTGAGAAGATGCATCAACAAGCTGAACAGTTATCCTGGCTTTATTTTCGGCTTTGCGCACGCTTCCTTCGAGAATGGTTCCCACCCTCAGTTCATCTGCTATTTGAGAAACACTCAGGTTGCTGTTTTTATATTTCATTATCGAGGTTCTTGCTATAACATCCAGCCCGCTTATTTTTGCCAGATTCGAAATTATTTCTTCAGTAATCCCCTCGGCGAAATACTCATTGCTGGATTCCTGGCTTATATTGATAAACGGCAGAACAGCTATCCTGTTACTAGGATTTATCGATAAATTATTCTTGCCGGACTGCCAAATAAAAAAAACAGCAGCCAGAAACAGGATTACCGATCCTATCACTAAATAAAATTTAAAATTGCCGGATGCAGGAGCCGCCTTCTTACCTCTAGAAACTATATTTTTATTTTCCCAAGGCAGTTGTATACTGTAAACGTTCACAGGATCATTAAAGTTCTTTAATTTTTGCTTCCCTAGGTTAACGACCGGGAATTCAATTTTATTCCCGATCTGTCTTGCCGCATCTTCAGAAATACAGATACAGCCGGGCGCAGCCAAAGGCTCTAATCTGGCAGCCAGGTTCACACCATCGCCGTGCACGTGTCTGTCGGTATGGATTACATCACCTACATGCAGGCCGATCCTCAATAATATTTTCTTTTCAGCCGGTACTTCCCGGTTTCTTTCGAATAGCACTTTTTGAATCTCAATTGCACAATTTGCGGCATCCACTGCGCTTGAAAATTCAGCAAAGAATGAATCTCCGGCCGTTTCGATTTCAGTTCCTTCAAACCGGAGAAATAAAGCTCTTAGTATTTCCCTGTGCTCTTTAAGAAGCTCTAAGGCAAGTGCTTCATTTCTCTGCATTAAAGCGCTGTACCCGACCATATCGGTAAACATTATGGCAGAGAGCCTTCTATAGTCTTTTTCACTGCTCATTTATAAACTCTTCTATTATAACAATACATCTATTAAAAATTTACAATTTTAACAGCAGGATTTGCAGAGGTTTGAACAAAATTCATTTATTAACTTTTAGGAAAAGCTTTATAATTTTAATAATTCTAATGAAAACCTCAAATTCGATAAGTCATATACGCCTCAATAATGCTGCAATGGGGCAAAAAATAAAAGAATTCAGGAAAGTTTTAGATTATTAGAAATAAGCAGTGAAATATATTTCTTTTCTGGAAGAAAATTCTCAAATTTTGAGTGATAAATTTAATTGTCAATAATTCCTTCTTCTTCATAAGAGTAGAAGGGAGCACAATATTATATCATAAATATAAAAAAATCAATGAATACAAAAACCAAAAAAACCGTCTACAGCTTCGCCAAACGGAAAAAGAAAAATGCACCAAGAACAGTAAGTCCAGCCGTTCGGCAAAAAAGGGAAGCTCAGAATCAGTATATTGAAACCTGGTACACAAAAAAAACAATTCCCCAGATTGCCGGCGAAATGAAAATTTCCGAGAGTACCGTAAAGTATAAAATGAGGCAAATCGGATTAGTTAAAAGTAAAAGATGGAACAAAAAAGAATTAGAGTACTTAAAGAAATACTACAGCAAAAAAAAGGGTAATGAGATTGCAAAAATACTTGGAAGAAATAAATATTCGATTTATCAGAAAGCTAACAAGCTTGAATTAATCAGCAGCGTCAGAATACCTAAATCGTACGATAAAGAAAAAAAGTACATACAAAAATGGTACGGTGAAAAATCCAGGAAAAAACTTGCCGCAGAGCTGAAGAAAACAGTCGGCTTTGTCAGTGCAAGAATTAATGAAATGAAGCTGATTAAAGTAAAAAAGTGGAGTAAAGAAGATTTAGATTTCCTAAAAAATAATTACAAGACCATGAAATTCAGGGAAATAGCCGAACACTTGGGAAGAAAACTTTATGGAGTGGAAAAAATGGCAAACCGCCTTCTGCTTATAAAACGTCCTGAAGGAGTGAGAAGAGCACTAAAATAAGGTTTCAGCCATTCCGGGCTCAGCTCTGACGGTTAACTACTGTTTTCATAGACAAAACAGCCGGCTCTTGAAGGATGGTCTTCAACAAGAGCCGAAGAATTGACTTTCCTCAAAATCCAAAGGATTATAAAATCTCCTCCGGCTGAAATTGAAAATAACATCCCGAACCA
>DATKLQ010000162.1:0-5711 GCA_035542335.1 Ignavibacteriaceae bacterium
CTTTACGGGGCTCAGAAAGCAGTTGATTCAATTTCATTCCAAGTAAAAACCGGGGAAATATTAGGATTTCTCGGTCCGAACGGTGCAGGCAAAACAACCACAATGAAAATACTTACCTGCTTCATGGCTCCGAATGGAGGCGACGTTAAAGTGGGGGAATACTCGATTCACGATCACCAGGAAATAATAAAATCGAAAATAGGCTACCTGCCCGAAAACAATCCGCTTTATTATGAAATGCCCGTTCTGGAATATCTTGAATTTACAGCAAACCTCCAGGGAGTTCCCAAAGAAAACATGGAGAACAGGATTGGAGAAATGGTTCAGGTGTGCGGATTGAATGCCGAGAAGCATAAAAATATCGGTGAGCTTTCCAAAGGATACAGGCAGCGTGTGGGGCTTGCCCAGGCAATGATTCACAATCCGGAAATATTGATTTTCGATGAACCTACCTCGGGTCTTGATCCAAACCAAATCATTGAAATAAGAAATCTGATTAAAAGAATCGGGAGACAAAAAACAGTAATTCTAAGCACTCATATTCTTCCTGAAGTCGAAGCAATCTGCGACAGGATTTTGATTATAAATAAAGGAAAGATTGTAGCCGACGGTACTCCGGATACTCTGCGGAAGCAGGCCCAGGGGGAAGAGATGCTGAGAATCAAGATTGAAGATGAAACTAACAAGGATTTAATATCTTCAACACTTAGATCGATCGAATCAATCGCTGTAGTCGATCCGGTTGCAGATTCTTTAAATACCTTTATGGTTCAAAGCAGGCCGGGAACATCATCCAAGAGAGCAGTTTTCCAGATGTGCGTTCAGAAGAACTGGACATTAACGGAGTTAACGCCGATAGAGACGAAGCTGGAAGATATATTCAGGGAGCTGACGACGTAGCTGAAGCATGAATGCATGGATGCATGGATGCATGCGGCTGCATGAATGCATGCGGCTGCATGAATGATTGAATGATTGAAAAGATTGAAGGAATAAGCAAACAACTTTAACAATATTTGATTATGAAAAAAACATGGGTAATTGCGGTTAGAGAATTAAGGCAGTTTTTCGATTCTTTAATCGCTTACATTTTAATTGTAGTATTTCTCGGGTTAAGCGGATTTTTTACATGGCTTTACGGTTCCGATATTTTCTTTGTCGGGCAGGCGACGCTCCAGCCTTTCTTTTCGGTAGCTTACTTTACCTTATTCTTTTTCATCCCTGCATTAACCATGAGAATGATTGCCGAAGAAAACAAATCGGGCACAATAGAGCTTCTGATGACAAAACCGGTAACGGATTGGGAAATAATTTTCGGCAAGTTCCTAGCATGCCTGCTGCTTATAATTATAGCTTTAGCTCTTACACTTCCCTACTATATCACCGTTGCTTCAATCGGAAAGGTGGACCATGGAGCTGTCTGGTGCGGTTACCTTGGATTGATTTTGATGAGCATGACATACATAAGCATCGGGCTTTTTGCAAGCAGCTTAACGGGCAACCAGATTGTAGCATTCCTCTTATCTCTTCTCATCGGGGTTTTTTTCCTAATCATTTTTAGTGTCCTATCAAGCGATTCTTCAGGAATTGCAGGTCAAATACTGGATTATTTGAATCTTCAGACTCACTTTGAATCGATTTCCCGCGGTGTTATCGACTCAAAAGATATAATTTATTTTCTCAGCATTTCAGCTTTGGGTTTGATTCTCGCTCAAACAATGCTCTCAAAAAGAAATATAGTTGAATAATATGTATACAAAGCAAAAAGTAATCAGCGGAATTCTTCTAATATTCGGGATTTTGGTTTTAATTAATTTTTTTTCAAACCGGTTTTTCCTGAGGCTGGACTTTACGGAAGACAACCAGTTTACGCTTAGCGATGCGACCAAGAGTATTTTAAAGTCCCTGGATGAACCTGTCACTGTCTCCGCATATTTTTCAGAAGATCTTCCGCCCGATATTACAAAAGTAAAAAAAGATTTTAGAGATCTTTTAGTTGAATATGATAATGCTTCAGGGGGAAAGGTTGTTTATCAGTTCATCAATCCGGGGAAAGACCAGGAAACCGAGATGGAAGCGCAGCAGGCCGGGGTTCAGCCGATTATGATTAATGTAAGGGAGAAGGATCAGATGAAGCAGCAGAAAGCATATCTCGGTGCAGTTCTTCAGCTCGGGGATAAAAAAGAAACGATCCCGTTTATCCAGCCCGGTTCAGCGATGGAATATGATCTTTCGACCAATATCAAGAAATTATCATTAAAAGAAAAAGTAAAGATCGCGCTGCTCCAGGGGAACGGTGAACCGGCTTTATCCGAGCTTCCGCAGCTATATCAGCAGCTTTCGATATTGTACGATGTTTCTACCGCAAAGCTCACCGATTCCACAGATATCGGCAGCGATATTAAAACCTTGATCATCATTGCTCCATCCGATACCGTAAAACCTGAACTCTTCTCGAAGCTCGATAATTATATTTCGAAAGGAGGAAGGGTTCTCGTTGCTTTGAATAGAGTCAAAGGTGATTTTTCAACAGCATCAGGATCTTCGGTTAAAACGGGATTTGAAGACTGGCTGAATAAAAAAGGAATAGATGTTCAGGATGAATTTGTAATCGATGCAAACTCGAGCAATGTAATGGTCCGCCAGCAGAGCGGCATGTTTATAATGAATACGCCGGTCAGGTTTCCGTATCTGCCGATCATAACGAAATTTGCCGATCATCCTATTACAAAAGGGATTGAATCGGTAATGCTTCCTTTTGCAAGCCCAATTAAAACAACTAAAAAAGACTCTTCGGAAATCATAACGAATTTAGCGGTAACGAGCGACAAAGCGGGATTTGAAAGGCCGCCGGTTTATTTCGATGTATCGAGGCAATGGGGCGCAGCCGATTTTCCTGCTTCATCTCTTCCCGTTGCAGTCGCAGTCGAAAACACGGTTAACGGGATTACTTCGAAGATGGTTGTATTCGGCGACGGGGATTTTGCCGTGAACGGGAGCGGCCAAAACAGCCAGAGAATCCAGGAGGATAATATCAGCTTAATGTCCAATGCAATCGACTGGCTGTCGGATGATACCGGGTTAATTTCATTAAGGACCAAAGGAGTAACCTCGCGTCCCATCGATCCTAATCTTGAAGAAGGCACCAAAACTTTCCTAAAATATTTCAATTTTCTCCTTCCGATCTTTTTAATTATCGGGTTCGGCATAGTCCGGTACCAGTTCAGGAGAAGGCTAAGAAACAAATGGATGAATGAAGAATATGTTTAAGAATATTTCTCAAAGGAATCTATTAATCGTATTCGGGATTCTTCTGCTGCTGGCAGTTATCTTTATCTATTACGATTCAACTCATGAAGAGAGAACATTCAGGACCGATATTGTCGATATCGACACTTCGAAGGTAACCGAAATCTCTATCTACCCTAAGGCAACCAATCATAAAGAAGTAAAATTACTAAAGGAAGGGAAATACTGGAGGGTGCAGCTCGAGAATAATAAATCGTTTCCGGCAGAGGCATCTAAAGTTGCAAACATGATTAATATGCTGGGGGGAATAAAAGCAAGCAGCGTGGCTGCGCAGAGCGAAAGCAAATGGAAAGAATTCAAGGTAGACACTTCCGGAACACGCGTTAAAGTATTTGAAGGAAACGATAATACGCTCGACATGACGATCGGGAAATTTGCATACCAGCAGCAGTTCAGGTCAATGACCTCTTATGTAAGGGTTAAAGGAGACAAAAACATTTATGAAGTGAACGGGTTCCTGGAATTTACATTCAACCAAAAGCCGGATTATTTCAGGAACAGCACATTGGTGAATGATGATTTCACTCATTGGAGAAGGCTGAGCTTCAGCTATCCCGACAGCTCATTCCAGCTCAGCAAAGACAGTTCCGGCCATTGGTCAATAAATAATGTGAGGCCCGATTCTGCAAAGACGGTAAATTATTTAAGAATCCTGTCGCACCTATCCGGCAGCGGATTTATCGACAACCCGGATCAATCCCTCCTGAATAAATCGACATACACTTTAACAATCGAGTCATCGGCACTGGGGGGAATAACTTTATCGGGCTATGCTAATCCGAATCAATTTATAATTCACTCCACGCAAAACCCGGATGCATATTTTAACGGGAATGCAAACGCATTGTGGAAGAAGATATTTGCCGGGAAAAAATCATTGATGAAGAAATAAAAGCTTCAGAAGAGATGACCTGCCTGCCCAATTATCATTAGGCAGCAAGTAGGGCGGGCAGGCAGGCCCAGAACTTATCTCTTCCCCTTTCTCCCCTGATGAATCTTTGAGATGACCCGGCGGGTCATCTCTACAATGATGATTATTTTATCATTACCATCTTTTTTATTGCAGCATAATTCCCGTTTGTACTTTCCGCATCCAGGCGGTAAATGTAAACTCCGCTTGAATATTTTTCGCCTCCGAATCTTGCTTCCTTATATCCGGAAGACTGAATTTCGTTTACAAGAGTTTCTACTTCACTTCCCAAAATGTCATAGACTTTTAATGTAACCCTGCTTTCTAAAGGAAGCTGGTAAAGTATAGTTGTAACGGGGTTAAAAGGATTCGGGTAATTCTGCTCAAGCCGGTATACCTTGGGAGGAGTAAAGCTTAAAACAAATTCTTTCTTTACAAATATTCCCTTGTTGTCCGTTATTATAAATTCAAGTGTATCTGCTTTATTTACCGGAGCTTCTCTTTTTATATCGAACAGGAATGCCGCTTCGGTTTCTCCGCCGGTCTCAATCCTTTTAATTATTACTTCATTCTTATTAAAGTTTATGTTTAACGAAGGTCTTGAGACTTTTATAGAAACATTCTCGGCATTTTTAATTTGGGAGATATTTGCCACAGAGAGGACTATGCGGTTTCCTTTTGTTCCCGGGATTACATCGTAAGCTGTCTGCGCTTTCACTGCGGCACCCAAGAGAAAAGAGACAATTATTAGAGACAGTTTCATTTTTAAGTACTCCTATCGAATAGCGGCGCAGCTATTTAAAATGATGAATTCAATTTAATGTTAGTGCCTACGCCGATGCTTAGATCCTTAGCGATGAATGCTCCTTCAGCTTCGCTGTTCATCATTATCCAGAGCGTACCGTTGGGTACATAAAAGTTTGCTTTTACTATATTCTTTATCCCTATCTTTGCAGCTACAGGCAGGGCTGAGAGGCTTCCGCCGGTTCCGTTTATTCCTCCTATGTAAAAGACTATATCTTTGGAGCTTATTGCTGCAGTGTCTTTAGGTCCAATATAACTTCCCTCGTTGCTGTCGAATTTATCCGCTATCTTGATTACCGAGGGAGCCTGGAAAAGAATCTTTGTATTAAACCCGGCATTTAAGTTTTTCATGTTATACTCTCCGCCGGTTAGTACAAGCCGACCGTTTAATTTAATTTCGATATTGCCGTAGCTTCCAGGCTGAAGCACCTGCTCTTTATTTGACTGCACGGTTATGTTTTGAGTCCCGGGCCTGGATGTTTTAAACTCTGGCAGTATCGTGAACAATGGAAGACTAAGCGGAGTATTTTTTTTACCGGTTATCGTTCCGTTATTATCTAATTGGTTGTAATAGACATCCCCGTTTATCTTTGAGTTCTGCTTTACCTTTATACGGTTTGCTTTTACTGAATAGCCGGAAGCAGTAGTGCTTACACCTGCAGAAAGTTCAACCTGTGAATCGAGGAAT
>DATKLQ010000163.1:0-6288 GCA_035542335.1 Ignavibacteriaceae bacterium
CTCCTCTTAGTGATAATACCCTTGCGATTATATGCGGACCTCCGATAATGATAAAATATACTTTTCCGGTTTTGACAAAGCTCGGATTTAAGGATGAAAATATTATCACCACTCTCGAAAACCGAATGAAATGCGGGCTGGGGAAATGCGGACGCTGCAATATAGGTAATGTTTACGTCTGTAAGGACGGACCGGTATTTACTTATAAGCAGCTTAAAGCAATGCCTGACGAATTCTAACCAACGTTCATTTGGAACGGGATTTGTAACCTATCTTCCTAAATTTTTGGGGCTTATCTATGATAATTCCTATAAAGCTTGAGGTGGAATCTTATAAGTTCCCCGTTTCAAACTATATTATAATTCTGCTGACTTCCTTCTTTTTCTTCTTCACTCTTTTAGAATCTAATTCTCATCTGTTTGAAAGTATGGTGCTTACCGATTTCAATCCGAAAGGATTAATCGGCAACATGTTTCTTCATGCGGATATAATGCATTTGCTGGGAAACATGCTGTTCTTGTATGTTTTCGGCAGCGCAATTTGCGTAGTCTTTGGAAATATAGTCTACCCTTTGGTTTACATTCTTTTAGGGATTATTGCCTCCTCGATTCACCTGGTTTTCCAGGGCGGACCGGCAGTAGGCGCCAGCGGTGCAATAAGCGGTTTGATGGGTCTTACCTTAATCTGGTTTCCGAAAAACAAGGTTAAATTTTTATATTTTTTCGGCTTTATTGCGAACGGAACGTTCAGGCTGAATGTAATTATAGTTATTCTTTTTTACTTTCTTATGGATCTATTAGGAATAGTCAGCGGCGGAGATAACGTTGCTCATTTTGCCCACCTCGGAGGCCTATTCGGAGGAATGTTAATCGGATTTTTTCTTCAGGCTGCCAACGTAATATCTATAAATGAAATTACCTTAATCGATGTCTTTACCAAAAAAGAAAGAAGATCCTTAAATATAAATTATAATGAATTAATTGAGGAATCTAAAGAGTTAAAGCTGCAGGAAACTATGCAGATAATAGGGCAGGGAACGTACCGGGAACCAATCCCGCTTACCAAACCGGAGGTTCACATTCCGGAAATAAATCCTGACGCTGATCCGAAGTTCAGAATACTGCGATCATTAAAAACCGAAAATGATTTAAAATGCTTTATTATTAATGAAGGGGATTCAATTTGCGATGTTTCGGTGCTCTCCCCTGACGGTATTTATTGTGAGATTATTCCTAAAGAAGAATTTAAATCAAAAGCTACCGGTGTATTAAGATTCGAAAATTTAACTTCTCCTGAGAAAATAAGTATCCACATGAAGTTCAATAATTTTCAAATTAAAAATTTTATATTCGATCCTGCTCAGAATAAAATTATTTAATTCATGTTTAGGTTTAAGTTCAAGATTAAGAGCTTACCTGAACTTGAACTTGAACTTGAACTTGAACCTGAACCTGAACTTGAACCTAAAACTTCTCCTACACAATCCGGCTCAACTTTTACTACTTCCCTAAATTATTCAACCGTCAAACGGCAATATTTTCTTTAGAATATATCTTCTGGAATTCTTTCGGTTCCCTCTCCTTCCAGGCTCCTTTATGATATGCATAGCCGGTAACCAGAGGCATTACCACCGTTGCTTCCCCGTAGACCATCTGTTCATAAGTCGTTTCCACCTTCCCCCAGGAGCTTGCTTCCTTAAGCGTTGAACCGGAAAGCGCACCGTCTCTTTCATCGGCAACCGTAATCTGGATGGCGTATTTATGCATCGGTGCATTTTCTTTTAATATATCGGCCGCAACGACAACGTCCTGGGTAAAATTTTTCGGAACACCTCCGCCGATCATAAAGATTCCGGTTTCCCTGGATTTCAGTTTAATCTGGGTCAGTTCCAGGAAGTCTTTTGCAGAATCTATTGAAACATGTTTCGTCGGGTTTTCTGTTTGATGCATAATAAAGCCGAACCCCGCCGAGCAGTCGGAAAATGCAGGCACAAAAATAGGCACATTCTTTTTGTAGCAGGCAAAGATAACGCTGTCATCAACTTTAGGCCCGCCCTGATTATCAAGGTACTTTCCCATTTCCCATATAAATTCGCGCGATGAATAGGGCCTCGGTTCCAATGAATCCGCAATCTTGGCGCACGTCTCGTCGCAGATCCTTAGCTCATCCTCATCTATATAAGTATCATAAATTCTGTCAATATGAAGCTCGCGAAGGAGATTATCATCGCTGAAAGGAGTTCCGATATAGTGCTTAAATCCGAGTGCCTCAAAAAAATCCTGGTCTACCATTATTGCACCGGTAGAAACTATTGCATCTGCCATATTGTTCATTACCAGATCAAAAACTACTTTTTTTAAGCCGGCGCTGAAGATGCTTCCGGCAAGCGTTAAAATTATTCCGCATTCCTTATCCTTCAGCATCATGTCATAAATCCTTGATGCACGGTTTAAATTCCGGGCGGAAAAAGCCATATGTTCCATGGCGTCGACTAAAGGAACTACATTAAGCTTTTTAATATCAATATGCTTTATTTCTTCCTTTAAAAAATCTTTTTTGCTTTTCATTATCCGCTCCTGTTTATTCTAAAATAAAATTAAATAAGATGATTAAAAGATTAACAGCTCACAGGCTTAACTAGAAAAATACTAAAAGAATGCTTTAGCAAATCTTAATATTCCCTGTTTCCAGGGGACTCTATGGGATATTCCGCTGGTATTCTTAAATTCATCAATATGTTCCAGGTACCATTTGTAATTTCTGACCAATGCATCCTTATTGGAAAATTTGGATTTATATCCGAGTATTTCTTCTGCTTTATCAATAGAAACAAAAGAATCTTTGGATGCGGTTTCATATACCCATTTATAAAGCGGGGAAAGCTTTAATCTTTCTAGAAACCTTAGAGTCCAGATTATAGGTTTTTCGGGTAGCCCGACAATTTTTTTACCGGCGCCTGCATAATCCAAAACCGCCTGGTAATCTTCTCTCATTGTAGTAAACTCTCTTGCTCCGATATTAAAAGTATCATTGACCTTTTCTTTATCGAGCGTTGCACATAGATAAATTGCCTCGCAGAGATCTTCTACATCTAAAAGCTGGTACCTGTTTTTCCCGCTGCCAATCATTGGAAATCCTTTGCCGTCCTTTGCCCAATCATAAAGCAGATCGAATACACCAAGTCTTTCAGGTCCGATAAAAGATTTCGGCCGGAGAATAGGGACGCACATTCCTTTCTTTCTATATTTAAGGCATTCTTCCTCAGCCATAATTTTAGCTTTGCCGTATGGGCCTACCCCATCTAGCTTATCATCTTCTTTTAAAGGATGATGATCCGGGATCCCGTAGACGGCTGTAGATGAGATATGTATAAGCCTTTGGATTTTATTTGCTTCCGCGGCTTCAAGGAGATTTCGTGTTCCTTCTACATCTGTAGAAAAAATATCCTCAGGTTTGTAAAGCGGGAGGGCTGCCGCGGTATGAACAACAATATCGATGGTTTGCATTGATTCTTGAACAATTTTCTTCTCTCTGATATCCCCTTTAATAATTTTGATTTTCCGTTTCATATCGGGATATTCAAAATCAGCAATATCCAATGAAATTATTTCATGGTTTTTAGAATATAAATAACGGACTAGATTTATTCCGAGGAATCCCGCTCCTCCGGTTATAAGAAATTTCAATTTTGTCCTCTTGATTATTAAAAATGGTGGTAAAAATACTAATTAAAGTTAATTTTCCGAAGTGATTATTAATTAATTTTTATGATTCAAATTTAGCATTAAATTTAATTCTTTACATTGATTAAATTTGGATGGTTATTTAAAAAGATAATATGATTTATCCGGATGTTTTTAATAAAGAACGATTTTCTGTTTGTTCACTCTCGGCATCTGTTTTTATTCATTTTTTGATACTTATTGCCGCCGGGTTTTTAATGAGATTTTTTGAGGAAGATATGCAAGCTGATTCGGCATATGTTCAGGTAAAAACAGTTCAACTAGAAAATCTAAAGAATATTAAGGTAAATACGGAAAAAGATTTATCCAAAGAGAATATTCTGGAACATCAAAAGGAA
Organism: Ignavibacteriaceae bacterium; assembly: GCA_035542335.1. Classification (GTDB taxonomy): domain Bacteria; phylum Bacteroidota; class Ignavibacteria; order Ignavibacteriales; family Ignavibacteriaceae; genus DATKLQ01. The sequence goes on from DATKLQ010000163.1 coordinate 4,082, forward strand.
TTGAAAGATCCGGCCAGTTTAAATGTAAACTTTAATGATTTATCTGCCGATACGACTCAACTAATGCAGATATATAAGGAAAGCTCGCTGAATGTCCGCATCAAATATCCGCCGGGGTGGACTTATATCGACCAGAATGTAAAAAATAAACTGGACGGAGTAACTTTTTGGGCATCTGCCGGAACATATAATCCGCCCCCATATATTCACCTTGAAGTGAAGGAAAAATATCTCTTTAACCTTGAAAGATTTAAGTATAAAATAAAAATAAATGATAATATCGCCTATTTTAATGATCCTGAAGAGCTCGCCGGACAATTTTCGCAGACAATATACCTCAGAACAGATTCGGACGAAGACTACAGCTTGAAACTAATAATGAACGGAAAAGATTCATTTTATTCTTTTCAGCCTGTGTTTTTTGGCATGCTTAAAACTTTTAGATTTGGCAGGGGTTTAATTAATTAACCTGTAATACTAAATTAAACCATATAATTAATTTAATTAAGGAGTAAAACTATGTCACTTAGATTTGCAGCAGCTTGTTTAGCTGTATTGTTTTTATCAGTTTTCCAGGCTAATAGTTTTTGTCAGCCTACCTTCGAAGGCAAGATTTCAGGAAAAATTACAGGTGAAAACAAAGAGATCCATAACTTTGATTATATAGTTAAGGGAGATAAAATCAGGATGAATTTTAATCTTGATAACGAAAAAGGTGATCAGCAGATGGGAATGATCATGGATATACCGAATAAAAAAACCTATATGATTATGCCTTCACAAAAAATGTATATGGAGTATCCTTATCAGGAGCTGTCGAAAGAGACAAAAGAAAAAATTGATGAGAAGTGGGGGAAAATGAGCTGGACCGATGAAACCAAGATGATAAACGGATATAAATGCCAAAAAATAACATATTCTAAGGAAGATGAAGGAAGCGGTGAAATCTGGGTAACTAAAGATCTCGGTAAATTAACTTTTTTCGGCAGTCAAATGGGCAAGTCGGAAGCTCCCGAGTGGCTCCCCGAATTTATGAAAGAAGGAAATTTTCCTATGCTCGGAATTCAGAAAGATGAATCGGGAAATGAAACACTCCGCTGGGAGATTGTTAAAATAGAGAAACAGCCGGTCAGCGACGATACCTTCACTCCCCCTTCGGATTTCCAGAAAATGAGTATGCCCGGTATGAATTTTAATAAGTAAAGATTTTTTATAGATGAGGCTTTTTTATCCATAATACCTATAGTATTTGCTCGGTATTTTTGTGGTTTTCTTGACTTTCTAAGCCTGCTGGCTTAAATTTCGAATCTTATTTTAATTTGAAAAATCAGATTTTTTAAAGGAATATTGTGAAACAGGAAAAACAGACTCGATTTATTAAAACCGCGGAAGCGGATAGAAAATGGTACCTGGTAGATGCTAAGGATCAGGTATTGGGAAGATTAGCTTCCCAGCTGGCAAAAATTATCAGGGGAAAAAACAAGCCTATTTTTACTCCGAATACCGATACCGGGGATTTTGTTGTTGTTATTAATGCCGAGCAGGTTAAAGTCGAAGGGAAGAGGGAGCTCCTTAAGACCTATACTCATCATTCGATGTACCCGGGAGGATTAAAAGTCAGAAGTTTTTCCGAACTGATGGCTAAAAAACCTGAATATGTTATTGAGCATGCAGTGCAGGGAATGCTTCCGAAAAACAGGCTCGGAAGGAAATTAATTAAAAAACTGAAAGTGTATCATGGAACTTCGCATCCCCATGCAGCCCAAAATCCAGAACCGTTAAGTTTGAAAAGGGAGAAATAATGGCAGACCGCATTTACGTAGGACGAAGAAAAACATCTATCGCCAGGGTTATATTGAGAAACGGTACAGGAAAAATTACTATTAACGGGAAGGAATTTGAGCAGGCTTTCCCGCAGATACTAAGCAGGGAAGATATTTTAATGCCGTTAAAAGTAACCGAATCCGAAGGCAAATTCGATCTCCTAATAAATGTTGAAGGAGGCGGCACTACAGGCCAGGCTCAAGCCATTAGGTTAGGAATCGCCCGGGCATTGATTGAAAATAAACCTGATCTCCGGCCTGCTTTGAAGAAGGATGGATTGCTTACAAGAGATCCAAGGATGGTTGAACGTAAAAAATATGGCAGGCCGAAAGCAAGGAAAAGATTTCAGTTTTCTAAGAGATAAAGGACAGATCTTGAACTTG
>DATKLQ010000164.1:0-2716 GCA_035542335.1 Ignavibacteriaceae bacterium
TGACTGAATGGTTGAATGATTGCTTGCCCCGCTTTGCGGGGAATGACTGAATGGTTGAATGATTGCTTGCCCCGCTTTGCGGGGAATGGCTAAATGGTTGAAAAAAGCAACTCATTCATCCATTCAGCCAATCATTCATTCAAAGATTGTATTCCACAATTCGCAATCCGCAATCCGAAATTAAATATCTTAATAAATATTAAATCTTAAAAATAATACTTGAGGTGATTCTATGGGTGAAGTTTTAGGTCATCTGCAGCCTTCTTTAATTTGGAACTATTTTGAGGAAATCTGTAAATACCCCAGGGGTTCGAAAAAAGAAGAAAAAATTGCTGATTATGTAATCTCTGTCGGCAAAAAGCTTAATTTGGAAACTTTTAGAGATTCTTTCGGAAATGTAATCATCAGGAAGCCGGCCTCCCCCGGAAAAGAAAACGTCAAGCCTGTAATACTTCAGGGGCATCTTGATATGGTTTGCGAAAAGAACCGGGATGTCCAGCATAATTTTGAAAAGGATCCTATTCATCCTTACATCGACGGAAACTGGGTAAAAGCAAAAGGAACAACTTTGGGGGCAGATAACGGGATAGGAGTGGCTGCGGCTTTAGCAGTCCTCGAATCCGGAGATATTGAGAATGGACCGCTCGAATGTCTGTTTACATTAGATGAAGAAACAGGATTAACCGGCGCCTCCAATCTTCAGCAGGATATTTTGTCAGGAAAAATTCTAATCAATATGGATTCTGAAGAGGAAGGAACTTTGTATATAGGCTGCGCCGGCGGCATAACTACACATTCGGATTTTCCCTTCAGAGCTTCCGCAACTCCGAAAGATTATTCAAAATATGAGATTAAAGTTTCCGGACTGCTGGGAGGGCATTCAGGTTTGGAAATTAATTCCGGAAGAGGGAACGCAATAAAAATACTGGTAAGGTTATTGAAATCTTTAAGCGGTAAATTTAAATTGAAGCTGGCAAAGCTTGAAGGTGGAAATAAGCATAATGCCATTCCAAGGGAAAGTTTTGCGGTGGTTGCCATTCCGAAAAATTCCGCTAAGGATTTCCTCCGTGCAGTTGAAGAGTATAACAATACCGTAAGAACAGAGCTTGCCGCAGTTGAACCCAACTTATCTGTAGCAGCAGAAAAAGCAAGGAAAGCCGAGAAGGTAATGGACGGCAAATCATTCTCTGCATTAATCAATGCTCTTTACGCGGTTCCCCATGGGGTAATTAAAATGTCCGCCGATATTCCCGGGCTGGTAGAAACCTCTACAAATCTGGCTACTATATCTACTGATGGCAAAAATATTCATGTAGTCACCAGCCAGCGGAGCTCGGTTGCTTCCGAGCTGACGGATATCCTGGATATGGTAAAATCTGTTTGGGAACTTTCAGGCGCGGAAATTAATACGGCCGATGGTTATCCTGGTTGGAAGCCTGACGTCAATTCCGAAATACTCGGAGTAATGAAGAAGACTTACCGGGATTTATACGGCAAGGAGCCTGAAGTAAAAGCTATTCATGCTGGTTTGGAATGCGGTATAATCGGGGAAAAATACCCGGGGCTTGATATGATCTCTTTCGGACCCACTATGTACGGCGTCCATTCACCGGATGAAAAGCTGCAGATAGATACAGTACCGAAATTCTGGGATCTTCTTGTCAATGTCTTAAAAAATATTAAGTAATTTATGATTAAAAATCTGCAAACTGCAAGCAAAGAACCATCCGCATTCTTTAGGTGGATGGTTCTTTTATTTATCAGCCTTGCCATGTTCGGCAACTATTATATTTACGACAGCATCAGCCCCCTTGCCGATGTTCTTGTAAAACAGCTTAATTTTTCCGATGCCGATATAGGCCTCCTTCAGGCAATCTACAGCTTTCCCAATATCATTATGGTTCTAGTCGGGGGTATTGTAATTGATAAAATCGGTACTAGAAAATCGGTCTTTATCTTTACAGTCTTGATTATGATCGGCGCACTGGTCACCGCTCTAAAAGGGGAAGTTTTTTTAATGGCTTCAGGCAGATTGATTTTCGGATTGGGTGCAGAATCAATGATCGTTGCAATCACTACCATTATCGCCAGATGGTTTAAAGGAAAATCCCTTTCCCTTGCTTTCGGTTTGAACTTAACCGTAGCAAGACTTGGATCATTCTTAGCCTTGAACTCTCCCACCTGGGCAAAAGGACTTTACACTTATTGGCAGAGCCCCTTGTGGGTTACCGTCGCCGCAGGAATTTTTGCTGTAATATGTATTATCATTTTTTATGCAATGGATGCGTTTGCTTCTAAAAATTTAATGCTTCCTGAAGAAGGACAACAGGACAAAATAATCTTAAAAGACGTCTTTAAATTCTCCGTTTCATTCTGGTATATAACTTTTTTGTGTGTCACTTTTTACTCGGCTATGTTTCCTTTCCAGACCTTTGCCATTAAATTTTTTCAGGATGCTCATGGAACAACAAGGGAAGTGGGAGGGAACCTCTCCAGCATTTTAACTCTAAGTGCAATGATCTTCACGCCCTTATTCGGGCTGCTGGCTGATAAAATCGGGAAGCGTTCCCTGCTGATGATGTTCGGCTCCCTTCTGATTATACCGGTTTACTTGATGATGGCTTATAAGGTAGGACGGCCGGAAATCCTGTCCCAGGCCAGCTATATCAATTTAAATTTTGATTTCTTCGATATCCACGCCGCAATACCTAAATAC
>DATKLQ010000165.1:0-10650 GCA_035542335.1 Ignavibacteriaceae bacterium
ATGATTTAAAAGTGTTTACACTCGTTAGTGTAACCGCATTAGTTGCTTGCTGCATTCCGGTAATATCTTTATAAAAAGCGTTAATGCTGAAAAGCCCTATATTATTGCCGTAGAATTGTGTCTGAAATTCATAATTCCATACATCGGCGTTTTTCAGATCAGGATTTCCCATATTCAGATATCCAGAATTGCTACCACCCCCGACCACATCGAAAATTTTAGGTATCCTTGCGCTGCAATCGGGTCTTATTAAAGTTTTATATACCGCCATCCTCAGGTTTAAGAAATCAGAAGGTTGTAAAACCATCTGGAAGTTTGGAAGTATAGTAATTTTATCGTAATCATTTTTTTTTGTTTTTTGCGATATGCCGTTATATAGCTCCTCTGCATGGTTTAAAACATTAGAAAAATAATATCCCGAGTAATTATTATGCTCGCTTTCTATCCTAATACCGGTTATAAATTTTGCCCACCGCCCGAAAGTTAAATTATGCATTAGATATCCAGCAAAAACACTTTCGGAAAAATTATACGAATTTATATCCGGGTCCGGATGATTGAAATAGTATTCGTTGTAATTCGACTGACGCCATAAACGCAGGGCATCTTCGTTTATTAGGGGTATTTCAAATTTATCGAAGAGAATACGTCCATCAGTCGGAGCATCTTGAAAATAAGAAAGCAGAATATTACGCTTATGTTTTCCCACCAACCCGTCGAACCTGGTGCCCGAAAAATCTTTCATTACTAAAGAACCATCCATTAATTCCCTGAATCGGCCATTACCATATAAGCTGGAGCTTTCTGCGAGCAAGCTCTCATCAAATGATTTGGAATGTAATCTGTACTTTCCGCCGAATTTTAACTCGCCTTTGATTTCATTGACTAAATTATAATTCTTAGTAATGTCGATAGATGCAGTTTGTTCTTTGCAATAGTTTTTCAAAGGGCTGTCTATACTATTGTTTAAGTTATAATGATTGGAAGTAGGCCAAAAATAAAAATTAAGACGATAATAAAATGGACTACCGGTTTTGGTTTCGGAAAAGGCTGCGTTCCAATCAACATCGAAACCAAATAAATGATTGCCGCCTCCTATTGATGATAGAAATACTTTTTGTTCTATATCCCTATCGCAATATGTCAGTATTGCGGGCATGAAAGTTGGTATAGGCACGCCATGGGTATCGAGGAGCGAGGAGTCTGCTATGTTCTCAAAATAACCACTATTTACTTTGTTATAAATATTTTTAAATTTTATCGAACCGCCATCCGGAGTAATAAAATCCAGTAGAATGTTCACCCCTTTTCTATCTCTTGTGGCTTTTGTATATGAGAGAACATTCGGTGAGTACCAATCATCGCAATTTTGATTTTCACTGCTCAATATTTTTTTTTCTAAATTAGCATAAACCTGCAAACCAAGTAAATTATTAAAAAATCTATCGCCATAGCTTCCGGTAAATCCATATTGATTTGCAGACTTATCAAGCCTGTTGTCATTTCCCATCAACTCTGCTTTTATAGTTCTTTCGTATGGAGCATTTCCTGTAACCATATTTATGGCACCTGCCGTTGCATCTGCATCTTCATCCGAAGTAATAGTTTTATGTAATTCAATATTTTGAAATCCACTGCCTGAAAAAATGCTCAGGTCTATGCTGTTATCTTTTGCAGAAGTCGGAGAAATTCTGATTCCATCTATAGTAATATTAGAAAATTTAGAATCCAGCCCCCTTATAAAAACTTTTGGATACGGATCATCAGCAAATGAAAAATTATCCTGCGGGGGCATAACAATACCAGTCTGATCTTCGCCATCCTCTATATAACTACTACCGGATCCTAAGGTGTTGAGAGGTATTTTGTACGGTTTAAGTAAAATTGAAACGCCCGGTAAACGGCTTAGTGCTGTTGGGATATTTTCATCCGGCATTCCCTGTAATTTTTGTACCGAAATTATATTACCGACGGTATTTGAACTTGTGGTGAGATTTATTTCTTCAGCCTGGCTCTGTGCCTGAGCGGTGAATGTCATTTCATTTTCAGTTGTTACAATAGGGAGTAGTTCAATATTAAGTATTTGTGTTTCTCCGGATTCGACATTGATCAAATACTTTTTTTCTTCGTAACCAAGGTAGGATGTTTGTACTATATAGTCCCCGGCTGGAATTCCAGTTATGAAGAACACACCATCAGTATTGGAAACAGCACTGAAAGAAGTCCCCCTGAGAGTAATTTCAGCTCCTTTCAGCTGATTCATCGTAAGTGAATCTAATACGGAACCTTTAATGTTCCCCTGTCCGTAAGTGCTTAAAGCATAAAGTATAAGGAACAAAAATGTTTTTTTTATAGAATGTATATTCATAAAAAATCCCCGTAAAAATTAGTTTATTATGGAATATTGTCATTTTTAGAACATTAGTTTTTTAGTGGAAAATAAAACCGTTACAAAGGATCATACCTATATCCAAAAGACTCTATATACCTGGAATCAATAACCAGGGGTAAAGAAAATTTGTAATATATTCCGAAAATACCTTTTCCTCCTTCTATATTTGAAAAGTCGGTTTGCCTAAGTTTGATCGTAAAATTCTCCGAGTAGGTTTCGTAAGCGGAATAATATTTTGATAATTCAGAATCCATGCTAATAACACTAAACACGACTTTTGTGATTGTATAGTCTTCCTTATGGGGATCGTTTCCGGACAGATCGCGCAACGTTTTATCAACGGTTTCGAGTTTAGTCACACAGAAGGTGTTAAATGAGATTTCCACATTAACTGGGGATAAATTTCCGAACTGATCGATAATAAAATAAAAAGCGAGAGGTACAAGTACTTTTTTATCAACGTATATCCCTTGTTCATAATGTTTATAGTACACTTCCAGCTGGGGAATGTCCAATATAGCCGTACTCTCCTGAGCATTACCAACCCAACTCCAACTATAAAAAGGTCTTTCTTGGTAATCCCCCAATTCCGTAACCTGGGGAAATTTCCGCGAAAAGTCGGCAAAGGAGATTTTTGGTACTTGAATTGTTGATTTCAGTATTTTCCCGCCCGGAACAGATGCTTCGATGCTGATCACTTTCCAGGGACTTAGTATCAGGTTTTTTAGATAAAAACAATTAACCCGGCTATTTTCCGAATCTGTTAGTTCGATAGTGGTATCTCTCATAACAAACACCGAATCATTATAGAAAATTTTTAGATTTGCCTCCTTTATATTTTGAGCAGCACTGGTTGAACTCGGGGGGATGCCATTTTCTGTAAAACTGTTTTTTGAAAAAATTGCATACTGGATGGAATTATCGTTGCGTAAAATACAATTCAAGACATATATATCTTGATAAGGTGCATTTATATTGAAATCATCGCTGCATGATTCAAAAAACAAAAACAGAATAAGCTGCAGAACCGAAAGGGTTTTTTTCATAATTCAGCTTTAATATCAATTGAAGGCAAAAAAGGAAGCATATTTACTCTCTCCCCGGTTTTTGTATCAAAGTAGAAAAAGTTTTTACGATCATAAATATTAATTACATTCAGCTCTATACTTAAGTCCATAAACCAAAGCCGAATTTTTTTAGATAAATTCATATCCAGCCTGTGGTAATCGGGTAGATGTGCTGCATTCCTATCTGCTAATATTGGAAAATATGCATAATCAGTAAGTAAAGAGGAGGGATTTAAAATTTCAGATGGATTGTAATTGTTGTAATAACCGAAAATCTGGGTAAAAGGCATACCTGAATTATAAATCCAGCTTATGCTTGCTCTCCAATTGTTTCCGAGTTCGCAGTTGATAAAAATTTTAATTGCATTGCGACTGTCGTATCTTGGATGGTATTCAATATCTCTTAGTTTTTTTGTTGTCCATGAATAGGAATATGCAAGCCATGCGTTTATCCATCCGTCATTATAATTCACGCTCATCTCAGCTCCATGAGATTCTCCACTTGCGTTAATTAATTGCTTATCTGTAGGATAGATTAATTCATCGTTTAATACAGCTAAATTGTGCATAACTTTGAAATAACCTTCCATACTAATTTTTAGTTTTTCAGTCAGGTAATAATCATATCCGCCTATATAGTGTATGGAATTGGATAGTTTTAAATATTCCGGAGTAACAATCCATGGTTCAAATAAAGCAAGAACTTCATCTTCGTCGGAGATTGTTACTAGTTCCTGCTGGTAAATCCCCCAGGCAGCTTTTAAATTTAGGGTAGGTAATAGACTGTAAGTTAAATTAAGACGGGGTTCAAAAAATAAAGAAGGCCCTTCAGCCAGTTTTAGAGCATTCAGCCGCGAACCAAAATCAGCCTTAAACTTGTTTAGGCTTAATACTCTAAACCCGCTGTAACCGCTGAACATAGTCCCTTCAGATCCCACATTTTTTAATTTTCCGGTTGAATTAGCAAGGAATAACTTAGTTTTTATAAAATTTATTTTAATACCTCCGTAATATTCATTCCTATCACTAAGTACATAATTAAAGTCAGTTTTGAATGTAATATCATCCACTCCATTTTCAATACTCCTGTTATTGCTGGAATTTGGAATTTCGCTGCCGGAAAACTTAGAATAATATAAAGTGAGTTCAACAAATAAAGGACTGTTTTGCGTTGCCGTAAACCAATTGAAACCTAAATGAGAGTTTAACCAATTAAAATCAGCATGCAGTTTATTTTTATAGTCTATTTTATCTTTGCTTAAAAACCCAAAGAATGTAAATTTTGATATCGGAAGAAATTCCGGGTTAGAATAATTTACTTTAAAAGAGGCATCGTAAAAATCTATCGGAATACTTTTATTATTTGTGAATTTTTTTAATATCTCATTTGAATAACTTTTTCTTCCGGTTATAATAAACGAACCGTTGGGAACCGGACCTTCCAAGGATGATTTGACTGTCAATTGACTAACCGCGACTGATGCAGCGAAGTTATTCCTATTGCCGTCTTTTGTTATAATATTCATTACCGAAGAAAGCCGCCCGTCGTACTTTGCGCCGAAACCGCCCTTATAAAATTCAACGCTATTAATCATCTCAGGATCAATCACGCTAAAAATTCCTAGTGCGTGAAAAGGATTGTAAATGGGAATTTCGTTTAACAGTACTAAATTTTCATTACTTGCCCCTCCCCTTACATAGTACTTGGCGGAAACATCTCCGGCTGATTGGACTCCGGGTTGAAGCTGAATTGATCTCATTACATCTGTTTCAACACCAAAAGTCATATTCTCTATCTCTTTAATTGAAATTTTTTGTACGGTAACTTCCGCTTCATTTGCTCTTTCCCCATAAACCATGACACTCTCTATCTCAATAGTTGATTTTGCAAGATAGATATCCATATCTGTAATTTTATTTTCCTCTATAAATACTTTTATCTTTTTAGGCAGGTATCCTACAAATGAGACAATTATTGTATACTCTTTCTTCGCAGGAATTGAGGGAATAATGAAAAATCCCCGGTTATCGGTGCCGACCCCTGTATTGATTTCTTGGATATAAACATTGGCATAGGGTAAAACTTCCGAAGTTGCAGAATCCCGGACTATCCCTCTTAATATTCCAAGAACCTGCAATTTATTTTTCCCATTTACATTTTGATTCTTTTTAATAGTTATAATGTTACTAATCCTAGTAAAAGTTAATGCAAATCTATCTGATAGTATTTCCAGGATTTGCTGCAGCGGTTCATTTTCCGAATTTAAAGTTACTCTTTCTCCCAGGGGTAATTCTTCATTAAGATAGCTGAATGTAAAATTCGTTTTTAGTTCAAGAATTTGTAGTAATTCACCCAACGGCATATTTACTACCTTCAAACTAACTTTTTGATCTTGAAGATTTTGTCCAATGGCATAAAAAACAATGAGAGTAGTTATAATAAACGATAGAAAAATTCTCTTAACAAAAGAACTAGATATCACTTTTTTTTGCTCTCCCCGGAACATTTTTCAAGTTTGGCAGATGGTATATAAAAATAAATCCATTCCCGTCCATTTAGAAAAGCAGAGACTTTTAACGATACTCATTTTATCAAAATAATTTTTTTCCCGACAAAAAAGCCGGTTTTAACTTTTACTATATCCGGAAGATATAATACTTTTCCATTCTGATTACCTGCTGCCCAGCAGTATTAACAAGAAGAAAGAGAACCAATACATCATTCCATATATTAGGAAATTCCGGGATTTCTTAGGTCTGTTTCAGTTATTAAGCTTTCTAATAAATATTACCTCTATCTTATCATTACTTCCTTTGATTATTTTATAATCTAACCCCGTTAAGTTTTTAATGACTTCCAGTATTGTCCGTAAAGAATTTTTTTCGAATTTAGCCGTAATTTTTTGTTCTAAAATTGATTTATCGGTTATTTTGAATGTTACTCCAAATGCTCTTTCAAGCCGGGGCAGCACTTCACTTAAAGGTTCATTCTCAAATTTATATATGTTGTCTTTCCAGCCGATTGCTTCAACGGAATCGAACATGTTAAATGAGCTGATATTATTTTCTTTGTTGTATAACAGCACCTCTTTTGGTTTAAGAACGGCTATTTCGTTGACTTTTCCCTTTTCACTTCTTGAGACTTTTACCATGCCTTCCAACAAGGAAACGGAAATAGTTTTATTCCCGGGGTATGCAGAAATATTAAATATAGTACCTAAAACAGTGGTTGAGAGATTTTCAGAATGTACGATGAACGGGCGGCTATTATCATGATTGACTACAAAATATCCCTCACCTTCCAGGTATACTTCCCTGATTGAATTATCAAAATGATCCGGATATTTTAATTTACTTTCTCCATTCAGAGTGATTTTAGAACCATCGGATAATGTAAGCATGGACTTTTCTCCCGATGAAGTAACTCCCTCATACCAGACGACATGAGCTGCTTTATGTTTAAATACTCCTGATAGATACAAAACTCCTAAACCCGTGATAATAAAGAATATTATTGAGGCAGCTCTTTTAAGCAATGCAGGAGAGAAGAATGTACTTTTGATATAATCATTCTTCTCCTTAATATTCTTAATAATTCCGGAAAAAATTTTTTCTTCCGTATCCTTTTGGTTCCCCATTTCATCCTCAATCCATTCATCGGGATTATTTTGAAAAGATTCAAGAAAGTTTTCCAGTAATTCTTTCTCCCGTGAAGAACATTCACCCTTTTTATATTTTTTAATAAGGTAAGAAAGCTTTTGTTTGTCCACGGTTCTTCTCTTAAAATAATTTATTTAAACCTTTACTAAAATGAATCTTAGAAAACCACCATTAAAATTTTTTATATTCCCTTAGTTTTAATTGTTGCCGCGTTTATATTGAAGTGCGACTCAGTTAAGGACTTGTATTTAACAACTCTTAAGTAACATGAGTAAGAGAAAGGTACTATTAGGGAGAGTTTTTAATTTTTTAGCTTCTAAATAGAATTAAAATAATGGAATGATATATGATTTTTCAGAAAAGTAAGAAATAAAATTTTTTCAAAGATTTGCGGATAAATTTTAAAGACGCACTAATTTGATTCTTAACAGTCTGCACCGAAACATTAAGATTCTCTGCAATTTCTTTATCCGGAAGCTCATCATACCTGCTCATATTAAATATTATTCTGCGCTTCTCCGGCAATTTAGAGACTGCATCTTTTATATCGGCTTGCAGTTCTTTCTTTTCGTAAAGTTCATCAATTTTATATTGAGCATTTATCAGATTTAATTTGCTCAGCAATTGTTTCTTATATCTGCTTTTACGAAAGTGATTGAAGATTTGATACTTTACCGATTGGTACAAGTATGAATTAAGGTCGGAAATCTGAACATCATCTCTTTTTCTCCAGAGGTTGACAAAAACCTCCTGTACAATATCCTCGCATATTTCTTTTTCTTTTAGAACATTGAAAGCATAGATATACAACTTTGACCAGTACTGTCTATATATCTCTTCAAAGGATGCTTTATCGGCAAGATTGATTGATTGATTCGATTTATTATTCCGAAACAATTAAGCACGTAAAAAATTAATATGACGGATTAAATTACTATAATTCCTAAAATTTATCTAATGTCTCCGATCTTTCTTTGATAAAATAATATCCGATTTACAATTAAACAATTAACAATTTAATATTTATTGAATCTCAAGGAAATTTGATCATTTGTTATTTCTAAGCGAAATTCCAATACGTAAATACCAAATCACTCAGCCAAAGGTCGTCAGACTTCGTAGAGTCTGACGGACTCTACGAGCTGATCCGCCTAAGGCGGAAAATAATATTCAATGTACAATTTAGAAATCTCAAACCTCATAGGGGAGGAAATTGAAGATTGAGAATTGAACATTGAACATTGAATATTGCTCATTATTTGATATTTGTCCGTCGAAGACGAGATCTCGCCAAAGACGGATATTTTTTTATTTGTGATTTTCTCAGTCTTTCTCTTTCTCATTCTCTTTCTCTTAATCTTTTAGTGTGATCTCCTACCGGACTAGGGCACAATATATCAATGAATTTAAATTGTATTGAATCTTTCCCCCGGAATTAGAATAATTTGCTGGTTTAATATTAAACCCACGGTTAAAATATCAAATAAGTCACGGACAGATTCATCTAGTTTAAAACTTGATGAATCATCCATTATGCCCGGTAGCCCTCCACCGGGCATTTTATATTTTAAAAAGTCATAAATTTTTATTAAAATGTACTTTGAATATTCATAAAAACCGGGATCTAAATGGAAAAAATAACTTATAAGCTGAAAGAAAAAGCCGGGAAACCCAAGCTTCCGGAAAAATTAGGATTCGGAATATATTTCAGCGATCATGTATTTGAAATGGACTATGCTCCTGAAATCGGCTGGCACAACCCTGTAATTAAACCCCTGGAAGATATAGCCATGCATCCTGCCTCGATGTTCATTCACTACGGGCAGGCAATATTTGAAGGTATGAAAGCTTTCAAAACCCAAAAAGGCGAGGTCACCATTTTCCGTCCGGAAAAACATTTTGAACGCCTGAATAGATCTGCAAGAAGGTTATGCATTCCTGAAGTAGATGCAAACTTCATGGTACATGCGCTTACCGAGCTGGTAAATATTGATAGGGATTGGATCCCCACAAAAAAAGGAGAATCCCTTTATATCCGTCCGTTTGTCTATGGTTCGGATCATTTTCTGGGTGTAAAGCAGTCCGGCGGTTATAAGCTTATAATTCTTCTTTCACCTGTTGCAGCGTACTATCCCGAAGGATTTAAGCCGGTTAAGATTTTAGTTCAGGATAAATATGTAAGGGCGGTAAGAGGAGGAATAGGGGAATGCAAAACTCCCGCTAATTATGCAGCAAGCTTATACGCGGCAAACGAAGCTCAGAAGATGGGTTATACACAGGTGCTTTGGCTTGATGCAATTGAGCAGAAGTACATCGAGGAAGTCGGTACGATGAATATTTTTGTAAGATTTAAAGATGAAATAGCAACTCCCAAATTAAGCGGGACAATCCTTCCCGGCGTTACCCGCGATTCGGTAATTCAGATCCTTAAAGACTGGAAAATGAAGATAACCGAAAGAAACGTCAGCATAGATGAAGTTATTTCTGCTCATAAAGAAGGAAAACTTGTAAGCATTTTCGGGACCGGCACCGCGGCTGTAATTTCACCCGTCGGATGGCTTAAGTATAAAGATATCGAAATGACGATCAACGGCGGCGAACCGGATGATTTGTCATTGAAGCTTTTCGATGCAATCACCTCTATTCAGTACGGACTTGCAGAGGACAAGCATAACTGGATTACTCATGTAAATAAGGTTGAGGCGGAGGCTGAGGCGAAGTAAAAGATAAGTTTAAATATTTCTTTTAAAAGGCTGCAGTTTGGCAGCCTTTTTATATGCTCTTACTCCCAAAATGACCAGATAGGTGCAATAGAAACATCGTAGATGTTTAACTTTTGTAAAATCTAATCGAAAAACTCCCTTAGATCCTCGTAGAGGATCAACAAATGATACTTTCCAAAATTACTTATCCTTAAAGATTTTAATGTGATGATAGATTAACCCCCTTGACAAGTGTCCATTTGTTCACTATATTAGCAGTGAACAAATGAGCACTTAAATGAAAACAGAATTAACCGAACGCCAGGAAAAAATATTAACTTTCATTAAACAGTTCCGGGATGAGAACGGCTATCCGCCTACTCTCCGCCAGATCGGGAAAAGGTTTGATATTTCTTCTACATTTGGAGTTAAGCGCCACCTCGATGCCCTCGTAAAAAAAGGCTACATCAATGTAGAAAGCTATGCCAGCCGCGGCATCTCCCTTTCCAACAACAATATTATCGATGCCCGCTCTCTCTTCCAGCAGATACCGGTTGTAGGACGTGTTGCTGCAGGCTCTCCAATCCTCGCAATAGAAAACCTGGAAGGGAATATTATTGTCGATCCCGCTTATGTAAAAAAATCGGAGGACTGCTTTGCACTCCGTGTGAAAGGGGACAGCATGATCAACGCCGGTATTTTTGACGGCGATCTTGTAATTGTTTCTCCGAAAAAAGAAGCAGCCAACGGAGAGATAGTTGTGGCGAGAATTGATGATGAGGTAACGGTAAAAACATTCCAGAAAAAAAATCAATCGATTATACTTATT
>DATKLQ010000166.1:0-11291 GCA_035542335.1 Ignavibacteriaceae bacterium
CAGCAGGTGTTTCGTAGCTGGGTCCTTTAATGTACCAATATACTCCTTCCTTTAAATCTAAACTTATTTCCCGGGATGCTTTTTTAATAAGAGAATTTAGACTTGAAGAGGGAAGCCTAAGGAAATTGTTTTTCCCTTCCAGGGATGCAATACCAATAAGTTTCATTAATTCATTTTTAATAAATAAACCATTGAATGAAGTTGCAAGCATAAAATCCCCCGGGGAAAAATTTTTATTTACTCCTCCCGCAGCATTAGTCAGAAGCAAATACTTTGTATTCATCTTATATGCAAGAAAAACCGGAAGAATGCACTCCCAGATTTTATATCCCTCATAAAGATGAATTCTTCCCTGAAAAATTAAAAGTTTTTTCCCAGAATATTGGGCGAAGTGGATCTTTCCTTGATGCCCGACAATTGTCGACGGCGGATAGCCTGGAAGTTCATTTGTAGAAAAACTTTTTTCTAAATGAAGACTATTTACAAAATTTCCGAGTCCGCTTCCTAAAATAAGGGCTATATCAGGAATGAAAGGGGACTGACTTTCAAGAATTTCAATTAACTCTTTGTATTTAAAATTTAAATTGATTGGCAAAATGAATCCAATTAGTTTTTAAAAATTAAGAATGAAAATGCTAGAATAATATTCCTGCAAGCGTTGCAGTAGCAAGAGTCGCTAAAGATCCGCCGATGACGGCTTTTATGCCTAGTCTGGCAATATCGGGCTTTCTTTCCGGAGCCAGGGGACCGATTCCCCCTATCTGAATTGCAATGGAGCTGAAGTTTGCAAATCCGCATAAGGCATATGTAGCCATGAAAATTGCCTTCGGATCAACCATTGTTTTGGCAGCAATCATTTTACCGAGCTCAAGATAAGCCACAAATTCATTGAGAACTACTTTCGTTCCTATTAAACTGCCGAAATGAAGTGCATCATTCCAAGGAACACCGATTCCGATCGCAATATACTGCAGAACTATTCCGATTAAAAGCTGGAAATTAAGGGGCTGGCCGTAAACTGATTTTAAAGAATTATTCCAGCCGGTAACATCTCCTAAATACTGGAGCAGGTAATTAATCAAAGCTATCAGCGCTATAAATGCAATGAGCATTGCACCTACATTTAAGGCCAGGGTTAAACCGTCGCCGGCACCAACTGCGGCTGCTTCAACTACATTCGAAGCATTCTTTTCAATTTTTATTTTTACCGATCCTTTAGTTTCAGGCAACCCTGTTTCAGGGAATATTATTTTTGAAATGACCAGGGCAGCCGGTGCAGCCATTACACTTGCTCCTAGCAGATGTGTAGCAAAAACATGTTTCGCTTCATTTAAAGAGATATTTAAGCTTTGGGCATATGATTGAGCTAAGATTTGAATATAAGCAGCCATTACTCCGCCCGCAATAGTCGCCATTCCTCCCACCATTACAGTAAGAATTTCGCTGTTGGTCATTCCTTTAATGTAAGGTTTTATCATCAATGGGGCTTCAGTCTGTCCTACGAATATATTTGCCGAGCAGGATAAAGATTCCGCTCCGCTGGTTCCCATTACTTTGGCCATTACCCAGGCCATTACCTGAACAATTCTCTGCATTATTCCCAGGTAGTACAAAATCGACATAAGACTTGCGAAGAAAATAATTGTCGGAAGAATATGGAAAGCAAAGATAACACCGTAACTTCCTCCTCTTTCGGGAGTCATTCCCAGTTTCCCAAAAACAAATTCGGATCCCTGAAGAGTAAAATCCAATAAAATAACGAAAAAGCCGCTTACCCAATTGAAAAAATCTTTGGGCCATCCCAGCGGGGGGAAAAACGATCTTAAGGAATCTCCTTTGATAATCAAAATTGCAAAAATAATCTGCAGGCCGATACCTCCGGCAACAAGTCTCCAATCAATTTTTCTTTTATTATTTGAAAGAAGAAAAGCAATCCCAAGAATCAGAATCATTCCTATGATTCCCCTTAATAATGAATTAAAATTCATATAGGCTTCACTTTAAGTTTAATATTAATTTTCTCCCGGGATATAATGGCATTTTCTGCAGCGGGCTTCATAAATATCTGAAGCGCCAACCACAACAAGTTCCGATGATAGTGTTTTCCTTTGAGTTTTATCCGCGGGATTTCCGCATACAACACATATAGCCAAAGTTTTAGTGATGTATTCGGCTATTGCAAGAAGCTGCGGCATCGGGCCGAAGGGTATGCCCCTGTAATCCTGATCCAAGCCGGCAATAATTATTCTCTTCCCTTCATCGGCAAGCTTATTAACTACCGGTACAATTTCCTCCGGGAAAAATTGAGCTTCGTCTATCCCGATAACCTGTGCTCCTTTTGATAAATCTATTATCTCTTTTACCGAATTTAATTTTATTGAAGGGAGAGACTGTTCACTATGTGAAACAATTGAATTATGTGAAAATCTTGTATCAACATCCGGCTTAAAGATTTTAACATTCTGCTTTGCTATCTGGGCCCTTCTCAATCTCCTGATTAATTCTTCGGTTTTTCCGCTGAACATGCATCCTGCAATCACTTCAATCCAGCCGGTTTCCTTAGGTGTAGAATGAGGGGAAAGTTCGTCCACGGTATAAAATTATAGATTAGAAAATTATTTTAATTTACTGCTGTCAAACGGAAGAGGGAGCAGTTCCGATATTTTTAAAATTTTCAGCTCTTGATTATGATTCACCATTACTATATCAATATCCCCGCAGAGTTCATGGATTACCTGTCTGCATGCGCCGCACGGAGGACAAAATCCCGGATCATCGCTTGCAATTGCCAGCGCCTTAAATTTTCTCTTTCCTTCGGAGTATGATTTAAATATTGCAGTCCGCTCCGCACATATCGTCAGGCTGTATGAACTATTTTCAACGTTACACCCCGTTGCTATGTAATCACTATCGCCTAAAAGTGCAGCTCCCACATGAAACTTTGAATATGGTGCATATGCGTTTTTTTTAGCTTCAACAGCTATTTCTGCAAGCTTTTTATAATCCATCGTTGATTTTCCCGCAAAAATAGTTATTTGATTTGTCAATCAAAAATATTTGTTGCTTTTTCCGAATGGGTTTATTAAAATTCCAGTGGATATTTTTAATCATCCGGGGAGTAAAATGAAAAAGGCTTTCCTATTTATCTCAATATTATTTTTCCTGCTTTATTCAAATTTATCCGCTAGCGGAGTCATGGTTGTTGATGCCAAAAACGGTATATACTTGACTATGATAAGCAGTGAAGTTTCGGTTAGCGTAGAAAACCAGGTCGCTGTAATCACTGCCGTTCAAACATTCAAGAATAATTTAGGAGCAGATGAAAAGATTAAATATGCTTTCCCGATGCCTGAAGACGGGAGCGCAACCGAGCTTAAATGGAAGGTAAGCGGAATTTGGTATACGGCTAATTTTAAGCCTGGCCCGCAGGATACTACATTACCCGGCGGCGGAGGAGTAATCCATCCAAATCTATCAAGTTATCTCGGCGGCACACCTTTGTATTTCAATATAGAAGATTCTTTAAAAGCAGATTCTTCAATCACAGTTCAGCTTACATATGTTCAGCTTTTAAAGTATGAATTCGGTACGGTAAAATTTGAATATCCGAATGACTACAGCTTAATTCAAGAAGGACCGGTTACATCCCAGATACTTAGTTTTAAACTTTTATCCGGCAGAACAATAGACAGTCTCTCATTATTGTCTCATACCGCACAGACAATTCAAAACTATGGTGATTCGGCTTTTATTTATTTTTCAATATACGAACAGCCTGCGGACAAAAATTATGTGGTTCACTATTCTTTAAATCCGGAAGAGCTTGGATTATTCGGAATGAGTACAGTACTGCCGGATTCATTGGTGCCCGATTCCCTGCAGAGAGGTTTTTTCCTTTTTGTTGCGGAACCGAATCCTCCTGAATCCACAGACATTATTAATAAGGTTTTTACTCTGATTATTGACAGATCGGGAAGCATGAGCGGCACTAAAATGGAGCAGGCAAAGAATGCGGCGAAATTTATTGTGGAGAATTTAAATGAGGGAGATAAATTTAATATTATAGATTTTGACGACATAATTACTTTATTCAGGGAATCTCATGTTCCTTTTAACCAGGAAAATAAAGAAGCTGCTTTGGTATATATCGCAGGGTTAGGTGCCAGGGGAATGACCGATATTTGCGGTGCTTTCGCCGCTGCAATTCCGCAGTTCAGCAGCACCGATGCAAATACTGCAAACATAATAATATTTCTCACGGACGGGCAGGCCACAGCCGGCATTACTTCGACACCGGAAATTCTTCAGTATATAAATGATCAAATAAATCTCCGTGATACGACTTTGACTATTTTTAATTTTGGAATCGGTTTGGATGTAAATCATCAGCTTTTAACCCTGATGGCTGCAGAGCATAACGGGCTGGCTGAGTTCCTCGAGAACGATGAAGTTCAGGAAAGAATAACCTCTTTTTACATGAAGATAAGAAACCCCGTTCTGCTGAATACGAAAGTAGAATTTCAGCCTTACACGGTAGCAGATGCATTCCCAAACCCGCTCCCGAACCTCTATAAAGGACAGCAGCTTCTTGTTTCGGGACGATATACGGAAGCCGCCCCGGTTAATGTTAAGCTTACAGGTACTGCATTCGGTCAACCGGCTGAATATAATTATCAATTGAGCTTATCGAATTCCGATATAGAAAAAAACAGGTTCCTTACGAAAATCTGGGCAAAATTAAAAATTGAAAATCTTCTTGTACACTATTACAGCCTCGATGCAGGATCAGATGAAGCAGCGGCCGTTAAGGATCAAATAATCGATATCAGCCTAAAATTCGGCGTACTAAGCCCGTTTACTAATTTAAGCGGCGATAATCATGGCGGGGGGAATGCTTCTGCTGTAGAGCAAGGTAATAATAAAATAGAACCTTTGTCCAATTTTGATTTTGAACTTACCGGGAATTTTCCGAATCCTTTTAACCCCGGAACGAAAATTATATTTATTGTAAATAAAACTTTATATGAAGCTGCGGTAATTAGAATTTATAATATGCTAGGTGAGTTGATAAGAGAATACCGGGTATTTATTAATGGTAAAGGACTATATGAAGTTTATTGGAACGGATTGACCGAAAACGGAAATGCTGCGCCTTCCGGTAATTATATCTATGTTGTTTCTTTGGGAAATACGGTATTATCAGGTAAAATGTGTTTGTTGAAATAAAGGAATATTTTTTAAGCCTTCTTCATTTTGGAGAAGGCTTCATATTCTATTCGTCCAGCAGCCATCCTTCAGCAAGGTCCGGGTTCATTTCCGTAATAAACCTTGATGGTTTTGAAAAAGTCATTCCTGCCGCCCTGTCGAATAAGTTCATCGGGTAGGTTACAAAAAGGTTCTGCTTGGCCCTTGTAGATGCAACATACATTAATCGTCTCTCTTCCTCAAGCTGGTCTAAAGATTCAACTGATCTGCTGGAAGGGAAATAGCCTTCTACCGCATGGATAATAAATACTGTGTGCCATTCAAGTCCCTTTGCGGAATGAATAGTGGAAAGAGTTAAATATTCTTCTTCTTTGTCCGGAGATTCAATATCCACAACACTATCTATTACAGGCTCGATTGCCATATCCGCCAGCAATGAATCGAGAGATTTGTAATTCTCGGTAATGTTCAGGAAAATCTCTAAATCTTTATATCGCTTATTATAATCATCATATTTTTCTTTAAACAAAGGATAGTAATAATCAACAACAAGCTGTGCTTTTTCGGATGGAAGCATTTGTTTGGTATGAAGCTGGTATAAAAGCTGAAAGAGCCTGGCGATATTGTCACTATACCGGAAATTGGTTACTGCATCGGGATTACCTTTTATAGTTAAGCGTGCGGCTGCAAGTTCGTCGAGTATTTTCTGCGCTGTTTTTGGTCCTACTCCTTCATGAAGCAGAAGCACCCTGTACCAGCTTACCACATCTTTTGGATTTGCGGCAATCCTCAAAAATGCCAGTACATCTTTAATATGGGCGGTTTCGACAAACTTCATTCCTCCGAATTTTTGGAATGGAATGTTTGCTTTTGTCAATTCAATTTCAAGATCAAAAGAAAAGAAAGATGATCTGAAAAGAACCGCAATTTCTCCCAATGGAACGCCTTCTTCGCGCAAATCAAGAATTTTTTCTACAATGAATTTAGACTGCAGGTTCTCTGTAGATGCGGCAATTATGATTGGAAGATTCCCTCCGGTTTTATGCGTATAAAGATGCTTATCGTATTTTTCTACCGCACCTTTAATGATCTGGTTTGTAAAATCCAGGATCGGCTGAATGCTCCTGTAATTTTCTTCAAGCTTAATAATCTTTGTGCCGGGGAAAAGTTTCGGGAATTCAATTATGTTTTTAAAATTCGCTCCGCGGAATGCGTAGATCGACTGCGAATCATCCCCCACAACCATTACATTATTCTTTAGCTGGGCAAGACCTTTAACAACTTCAGCCTGCAGCTTGTTTGTGTCCTGGTATTCATCAACCATAATGAAATTTAAAGTTGAAAGGAAAGATTTTGCTGCAGGGGAGAGCTCAGTAAGAAAATTTCTATGGTATACAAGAAGATCATCATAATCCAGCAAATTATTTTTTCTCTTATATTCGGTATAAACTTTCTGTATCCCCAAAATTTTGTCCAGCTGATCCTCAAAATGAGGATAATTTTCTATAATGATTTCTTCAACTGTTCTGCCTGTATTTACGCTTAGGCTGTAAACTTTAAATAATGTTTCTTTATTCGGAAATCTTTTTTCTTTGGAAATTAATCCTGCCTGCGAACGGATTAAATTAATTACATCTTCACTGTCTCCCTGATCCAGAATTGTAAAAGAGGACTCTAACCCGGCAGCCTGGGCATATTTCCTTAAAGTAAGATTTGCAAAGGAATGAAATGTTCCGCCTTGTATTTTTGAACATCTGTTGTCTAAAAGAATTGAGGCGCGGTTCATCATTTCGCTTGCCGCTTTCCTTGTAAAAGTCAGCAGCACAATTGATTTAGGATCGTAGCCTATTTCTACCAGCCTTGAAACCCTGTAAACTAATGTTCTTGTTTTTCCGGTCCCCGCACCGGCAATAATTAAATAGGGGCCTTCGACAGCAGAAGCCGCTTCGAACTGTGCGGTATTCAATTCATTTTTATAATTAATAACAAAACGGGCTTCGTCAAATTCCTTCTTTTCAAAGCCCGTTTCCTTAAATCTTTTTAAGGTATATTTTTTTTGAATCATTTCTTCAATGCTTTGGGCCTGCCGATAATTTCCGAAATTAAAATGTATTCTTTTAATGACTGCGGATTTTTTAATGTATCCCTGATCTTCAAATTATAAATATTAGTTTCCGGTCTTTTTTTCTCAAGAAGCTTTTTAAAACTCTCCGCCCGCCTTTCTACGGATGAATCTATTTTAGGTTTTTTTCTTTTTGACCAATCTGTGGGCCTGTGAAAGCTCTGATCAATGGTATGTTCCGAAACAGTAGGAGAATGTTCCGTTAATGACTGATCTTTTTCATAAGATACATCCTCGGCTCCCATATAGTCTTGCGATTCCGAGCGTGCAGGAATATTTTCAGCCGCCGTTCTTTGTTCAATTGTCGTTTGTCTTTTGGCCTTTTGAGGCGTCTCGGGACACTCAGTTTTAAAAAGATCGGCTATCTCTCTGAATATATCACTTTCGCCTTCCTCAGTTTTTGCTGAGGCTTCCTGGGTTTCAGGATTCCTCGGCCCAGGCTTTCTTTGCGGCATAGGCCCTGAAGGTTGTTTTCCTTTCTTCTTAAAAAGCGGGCTTAAAAAACTGATTATTAATATTAGGATAATTAGTACCTGGATAAAATCTTCCATTTATTCCTGGTCCTTCTTCTTTTCAGGCTTTGCAATCGATTCTCTCATTTCGGTATCCGATTGAATATTCTTCATATTGTAATAGTCCATTACACCCAGGTTTCCTGATTTAAAAGCATCAGCCATTGCTTTGGGTATTTCTGCTTCGGCTTCAACGACTTTTGCTCTCTGCTTGGCAACTTCCGCAATCATTTCCTGCTCCACTGCAACTGCGGCGGCTCTTCTCTCTTCGGCTTTTGCACGTGCGATTTTCAAATCGGCTTCCGCCTGATCAGTCTGAAGCTTTGCGCCGATATTTTCTCCTACATCAACGTCCGCAATATCAATGGATAAAATTTCAAAAGCAGTACCTGAATCAAGCCCTTTTGATAAAACGCTTTTGGATATTCTATCCGGGTTTTCAAGAACTTCTTTATGTGTACTGCTCGATCCGATAGTGGAGACAATCCCTTCACCAACCCTGGCAAGAATAGTCGCTTCTCCAGCGCCGCCTACTAAGCGATCTATATTAGCACGCACCGTTATTCTTGCAATTGCTTTCAGCTGGATCCCGTCTTTTGCCACTGCCGCAACCATAGGAGTTTCAACAACCTTCGGGATAACCGACATCTTCACTGCTTCAAGAACATCTCTTCCGGCAAGATCAATTGCTGTCGCTCTTTCAAAAGTTAATCCTAAATTCGCCTTATCGGCGGAGACCAAGGCATTAATAACTTTAACTACATTTCCGCCTGCTAAATAGTGCGCTTCCAACTTAGATTGATCTATTTTTATCCCGGCTTTAGTTGCGGTTATCATGCCTCTTACAATAACTACTGGCGGTACTTTTCTTAAACGCATACCTATCAAATCTTTAAAAATCTTTAATTTTACCCCCGAGAAATACGCAGTAATAAATAAACCGAGAGGGACGAAGTATAAAAAGACAATTAAAACAAAAATTATTATTATTATTAAGACTACCGATAGCCCTGTTAGTGCTTCCATTAAATTTTTCTCCGATTTTTTTTTAATTCCAGTAAGTTAACCTAGTTTTCTTCTCAAATTTAGCTAAGATTTCTGTAAAAATGTCCTTTAATAATACAATAAATATCAGATAAAAGAGACATTTTGGCTAAAAAAAATATTTTAGTGAATTTTCTTAATAGGTTTTTAATTGAAAATAAGATAATAACCCGATGGTATAATAGTTGTCCTAAAAATAGATAATGCCGGCCTCTTCTTTTACTGAGTGCACTTGTTATAAATCAATAGTGTTCATATGTCAGCAGGTTTAATATCTTCTCTTATTATCTTTAGAAAGTTTGAATAGCGGAATTAGGTTAACTTGATTGAATATATATCAATACATATATTGCAATAGAAACAAAAGATCACAATTTTAATTGAAATAAGGAAAAAATATGGATGGAAATTTCTCCGACAGGCTTCAGGATGTAATCAGGCTGAGTCGTGAAGAAGCTTTAAGGCTTGGCCATGATTATATTGGAACTGAGCATTTGCTTCTAGGAATTATCAGAGAAGGGCAGGGGGTTGCAGTAAGAATCTTAAGGAACCTGGAATGTGATCTTGTAAAGCTTAAAAAAGCAATTGAGGATACTGTCCGGACTACCGGAGGAACCCTGACAATCGGTAATATTCCACTTACCAAACAGGCTGAAAAAGTATTGAAAATAACTCAAATAGAATCTAAAATTTATAAAGCAGATGTAATCGGAACCGAGCATCTTCTTCTTTCACTTTTAAGAGATGAAGATAATATTGCTACCCAGATTCTGCATCAATTTAATGTTACCTACGATAATGCACGCGCAGAGCTGAATTCTATGTTAAGCAGCAAAGGTTCTAAAGAAGGAGCTGCGGGATCACCGGCACCCGATAAAAAAGTTGAACGGACAAAAACACCGGTGCTCGACAATTTTGGCCGGGATTTAACCAAACTGGCCGGGGAAGATAAGCTTGATCCGGTAGTCGGAAGAGAAAAAGAAATTGAAAGAGTTGCCCAGATATTAAGCAGGCGGAAGAAAAATAATCCTGTTTTAATCGGCGAACCGGGAGTGGGTAAAACTGCAATTGCAGAAGGTTTGGCTTTAAGGATTTTCCAGAAAAAGGTTCCAAGGATACTGCAGGAAAAAAGAGTTGTTACATTAGACCTTGCCGGGTTGGTTGCAGGTACGAAATACAGGGGCCAGTTTGAAGAGAGAATGAAAGCTTTGATGAATGAGCTTGAAAAGGCCAGCGACGTCATTCTTTTTATTGATGAGCTTCATACTATAGTAGGAGCAGGCGGCGCTTCCGGATCGCTGGATGCTTCCAACATGTTTAAACCCGCATTGGCAAGAGGCGATATTCAATGCATCGGCGCAACAACTCTTGATGAATACAGGAAATACATTGAAACTGACGGTGCTTTAGACAGAAGATTTCAAAAGGTGATGATTGAGCCCCCGAGCTATGATGAAACCATTCAGATACTTAATAATATTAAATTCAAGTATGAAGAACATCATCATGTGAGGTACTCAAAAGAAGCCGTCGATTCGGCGGTCAAATTGAGCGACCGATATATAACCGACCGGTATTTACCGGATAAAGCAATAGACGTAATCGATGAGGCCGGATCGAGAGTGCATATGGGCAATTTCGAAGTGCCTCAGGAAATTCTCCATCTTGAAGAAGAAATCAATAAAATACGACTGGAAAAAACGGCTGTTGTAAAGAGGCAGGATTATGAAGAAGCGGCAAGATTGAGAGATAAGGAAAGAAACTTCCAGTCTGATCTTGAGCTTGCAAAAAGAGAATGGGAAGCCAAAACAAAAGATATTCTTCATGATGTAACCGAAGAAGATATAGCTACGGTTGTTGCAATGATGACCGGCATTCCTGTAAACCGTGTTGCTCAAACCGAATCCGAGAAACTTCTGAAGATGGAAGAAGCTTTAACGGCGCATATAGTCGGACAGAATGAAGCAGTTTCAAAGCTCACCAAAGCGATTAGAAGAACAAGAGCCGGATTGAAGAACCCGCACAGGCCGATTGGAAGCTTCGTATTTTTAGGCCCTACCGGCGTAGGCAAAACTGAATTATGCAAAGTACTTGCAAAATATTTATTCGATTCCGAGAACGCTCTTGTTAGAATCGATATGAGCGAGTACATGGAAAAGTTTTCGCTTTCAAGATTGGTAGGCGCACCTCCGGGTTATGTAGGATATGAAGAAGGCGGCCAGCTTACCGAGAAAGTCAGAAGAAGACCATATTCTGTAGTTCTGTTCGACGAAATAGAAAAAGCACATCCCGATATATTCGGAATTCTGCTGCAGGTGCTGGATGACGGCGTGCTTACGGATAGTCTCGGAAGAAAGGTCGACTTTAAGAACACAATCATTATAATGACATCAAATATAGGAGCAAGA
>DATKLQ010000167.1:0-10736 GCA_035542335.1 Ignavibacteriaceae bacterium
AAGAATTCCCCAAATCGGGTTAAACACTTGTGAGGCTGTAGAGGACTAGGTTCAGAATTGCAAACGCAATTATTCCGAATACAATCAAAATTATGTTCAACGCCTTCTTTTTTTTACGTATAATATCTCCGCCGGTAGGATTTACGCGGTGGTTTTTATCGGTTTTTACAAATCCAAACATTTTTATTTTTAAAATTATAATAAATTGAATGTTTTATGATCAAATAAGACACATAAGTAATAATCAATATACATGCCATTATAAAAAACCGCTTCAATTAGAAAAATCCGCAATTCAAACATGCGAGGAATTCAGATAAATGCGAATCTTTTACTTACCTAAACCGAATCATTTTTAATTTTTGTTTCCGCTGTTGTTGATCATATAGTTATAGAAGCCATTTGCATGAAAAGTCCGTCAAATAAAAAGATCATACGTTTTTCCGGCTGATACTGTCCCGTTAAGCAGCAAAGCGGTTGATCCCCGAAAAACATTTTAGTCTTTAAAAAAGAGGTCTTAGGGACTCCGAATGAAGTTTTGTTTGACGGATTAAATTAATCTTGATTAATATTTGATGCCCCGTACAAAATTCAGCTGATTTGATTAATGATAAAAAAAAACCTCTTAATGTTAAAAATATAATTGGAATATCAAAAGAGCAATAAGCATTGCAAGAAACTATAAATTTTATTGAATAACAATTTAATAAATCGAGAAAAGATTGCTGCATTTTTTAACAGATTAGCAGTAGTGGGGCAAGTTACTTTCCACTCTTGCCAAACCAAAGCCAAGAGAGAGAAAGGAATTTGAGCCGGAATCGAGGATGGTTCCGATTTATTCCTCAAGAAAGAGTTTCATTAATTTTAAATCATAAAAAACAAAACCCGCTCATTTTATTGGATCTTTTCAAAAAGCAGTATCATAGATTATTAATCTGTGATAAGGAACCATCTTACCGGATTAAAATAATTTCCATATCTTTGGTGTTTAACTTTAAGGAAGATTTATTGGCTCAAAGAAAATATTCGGTAATTGTTTTTGATTTGGGAAATGTGCTGCTACCCTTCAACTATGAGCTTGCGGCAAAGAAGCTTAATAAAATAGACCCGGGACTTGGGCTCAGGTTCTGGAAATATTATACGGACAATTACCACCTGCATAGGGGATTTGAAAGAGGAGATATAAGCGAAGAAGATTTTCTACATAAAATGCTGGAAGCTCTCGAATATAAGATCAGCAGGGAAGTTTTTTTTGAACTCTACTCAAAAATTTTCACGGTGAATGAAGATGTTGCAGGCCTGCTGCCGGAACTGAAGAAAAAATACATGCTTGTGCTCCTATCGAACACCAATACTATTCATAGAAAGTACGGATGGCAAGAATACGGATTTCTAAAGCTTTTTGATAAGCTGATCCTTTCTTATGAAGTGAATGCATTAAAGCCGGAATCGGCGATTTACGAATCTGTGGAGAAGTTTACAAAGAAGCCGCCGGGGGAACATATCTTTATCGACGACGTTGAAGAATATGCGGAAAGTGCGAGGAAAGCGGGATGGGACGCGGTATGGTTTAATGGGTACGAAAATTTAATCGAGGAATTCAAAAAGCGGAAAATATTGTAGGTCATTCAACTCATGAAAATGGGGCTCCATATAGGAATGAATAAAAAAAGTTACGGGCATAAGGGAACTATATTAATAATTTCAGCCGTGCTGCTGCTTTTCATGGGAAGCTGTAGGAAGGAGCAGAAAGCTCCCACCGTAAAGAAGCCGGATACGACCGCGGTTAAGCCTTTACCTCCGCTTAAGCCTGAATTGAAGATCAAATACGGCATATATGCTACGGGAGATTCTGCAGTAGTAAAAAGATTCGTGGAGGCTTATACCGACACCCAGAGGACAATTATATTATCATTAAACAGGATTGATGACCGGAATATTTCGATAAATGATACATTGATTCTGCCGGATACTTTCTTAACCAGTCTTCTTCCCTATTCTCCTTTTCCAAAAGAGATTCAAATGCTGGATTCCGTTCCGAAGATATTGCTGTTCTCATACCCGATTGAGGCATTTGCGGCATACGATTCGGGCAGACTGATAAGATGGGGACCAACAAGCATGGGAAAGCTCACTACGCCTACTCCGACAGGTCTATTTCACACAAACTGGAAATCGAAGGAAACAATTAGTACGGATAATGAAGAGTGGATCCTGCCCTGGTATTTCAACCTGGAGAATAAAAGAGGAATTTCAATACATCAATTCGCGCTGCCCGGGCGGCCGGCAAGCCATGCCTGCGCCCGGTTAAGAGCGGAAGATGCGGAATGGATTTATTACTGGGCCGATCAATGGATAATTACAGCTGATGGTGAATCGATGGTTGCGTACGGCACACCTGTTATTATTTTCGGGAAATATAATTTTAAAGAAAAGCCGCCATGGAAAGCTATGCCCGTAAATCCGGATACTGCAAAGTATACTAAAGCGGATCTGGAAAAAATAATAAAGGAATACATGCCCCTAATAAAAGAACGGCAGGAGGCAAGGGATTCAGTTATTGCAGCCAGAATCAGATTTAATCTGACCGGCGGGAATCTTTAACATGAATTTTAGGTAATTCCTATTAACTTTGTCTGTTAGCTCCGAGAATCTTATGTAAATAAAACTATTTCTCTAGGGACTCATTAGAATCTCTTTGTCTCTCTGTGCGATTAAAAAGCCGCACAAAGTATTGCAGAGATTTAAAAAAATCAGAATATACAACGAGGTAAATAATGAAATCTTTTTTAATCTATCCCCTGCTGCTGCTTTTTGGATCCTTATGCAGCAGCTCAATGAAGGAGAACAATTCCGGAATGAAACAGGAAGAGGATAAATTTAAATACCAGACCGAGCAGTTTGCAGATTTGGCAATACTGCGGTATAAAGTTCCCGGGTTTGATGAACTAACATTAAAGCAGAAAGAGCTGGTTTATTTTTTATATGAAGCTGCCCTTTCCGGCAGAGATATTTTCTACGATCAGAATTTTAAATTCAATCTAGAAATAAGAAAAACATTAGAAGCGGTTGCATCAAGCTACGGAGGGAACAGGAAAAGCGAAGATTTTAAAAAATTTATGATTTATGCCAAACGGGTTTGGTTCTCAAACGGCATTCATCATCATTATTCGAATAAAAAATTCCAGCCTGATTTTTCGGAAGAATATTTTGCGGAGCTGGTAAAAGGATCGGATCAGAAGATGATGCCGCTAGAGCAGGGTGAAAGCACAGACTCATTTCTGAAAAGAATTTCTTCAATAATTTTTGATCCGGATATTGCACCGATGAAAGTGAACCTGAATCCGAAGGAAGACCTTGTAAAATCTTCCGCGGTTAATTTTTATGAGGGGGTTTCACAAAAGGAAGTGGAAGACTACTATAATAAAATGCAGGATAAAAATGATCCTAGACCTGTATGGTACGGGTTAAATTCAAAAGTAGTAAAAGAAAACGGAAATGTAAAAGAAAAGGTATGGAAGCTGGGCGGAATGTATTCTCCTGCAATTGAAAAGATTGTAGGCTGGCTTGAGAAAGCAGTTACTGTCGCCGAAAACCACCCGCAGAAAAAGATACTTCAAAAATTGATTGAGTATTACAGAACAGGCAGCTTAAAAGCATGGGATGATTACAACACAATGTGGATTCAGGATACATCATCAAGAGTTGATGTGGTAAATGGTTTTATAGAAGTCTATAATGATCCCTTAGGATATAAAGGATCATTCGAATCTATTGTGTCCATCAAGGACCTGGAAGCAACCAAAACGATAGACGCAATAAGCAGGCAGGCCCAGTGGTTCGAAGATAACTCACCGATCGATGATAAATTTAGAAAGAAAAATGTAGTTGGAATATCCGCAAAAGTTATAACGGTTGTTGTGGAATCGGGCAATGCATCTCCCTCAACGCCGGTTGGAATAAACCTGCCGAATTCGACATGGATAAGGAAAGAGTACGGATCAAAATCGGTAAGCCTGGGAAATATAAATGAATCTTATAATAAGGCAGCATCAGAGGAATTACTCCAAGAATTCTCTTATTCGGATGAAGAATTCCGGCTCAGTAAAGAATACGGAACTATTACGGATAACCTGCACACTGATCTGCATGAGGTGATAGGACATGCGTCGGGACAAATAAATCCGGGAGTCGGTACGCCTAAGCAAACGCTTAAGAATTATGCTTCTGCAATCGAGGAAGCGCGCGCCGACCTGGTAGCGCTTTATTACCTTCCTGATAAAAAGCTGATAGATATAGGGGTAATGCCGAATGATGAGGCATTCAAAGCAGAATACTATAAGTATATTAGCAATGGGATGCTGCAGCAGCTTGCCCGGCTAAAAGAAGGTGAGAATATCGAGGAAGCGCATATGCGTAACCGGCAGATGATCGCCGAATGGTGCTACGAAAAAGGAAATTCAGGAGATGGTGCAGCCGTAATTGAACTGAAAAAGAAGGATATGAAAACATATGTGATAATAAACGATTATCAAAAGCTTAGATCTTTATTCGGTCAACTCTTAAAAGAAATACAAAGAATCACCTCGGAAGGTGATTATGAATCAGCAAAAGCAATTATTGAAAAATACGGAGTTATAGTTGATAAAGATCTGCAGAAAGAAGTTATTGAGAGATATAAGAAGCTTAATATTGCGCCGTATAAAGGATTTATTAACCCTGTATTAAAACCGGTTTATGACGGAGATAAAATTATTGATATAAAGATAGAGTACCCGGAGGATTTTACCGAGCAGATGCTCTATTATGCGAAGAATTATTCCTTTCTGCCTAATAGGAATTAAGAAACACAATAGAACGCAGGATGACGCAGATTTCTGGTTTTCGCTCAG
This sequence comes from Ignavibacteriaceae bacterium, assembly GCA_035542335.1. GTDB lineage: Bacteria > Bacteroidota > Ignavibacteria > Ignavibacteriales > Ignavibacteriaceae > DATKLQ01. The sequence continues at coordinate 4,893 of DATKLQ010000167.1, forward strand.
ATAAAATGGCATAGAGAATTCGGGATGAAGTTCAAGATTAAGAATGTTTGAATTCAACACTCTTAAACTTGAACTTAAACTTGACCTAAACTTGAACTTAAGCTTTAACTTCATCATTAACTCCTCTGTGACGTTAATATCATCCCTTGACCCCTACCTTAAAAATCATTTCTAAATTTTTTATCTTAGAAAAAAGAAAGAATCAATGTGAAAGATAATCTTATGAAAAACGGAAATGATTTAAATGATAAGAGCATTGCATTGCTTGCCGCGGACGGAGAAATTGATGAACCAACTACCCAGGAAGCAGTCGATGCCGATGATGAGCTTTTAGACGCATATTCGAAAGCCGTGGTAGAAGCTTCGCGGAAAGTGGGACCTTCAGTAGTGAACATCAATGTTTTCCTGAACTCCAGGCAGATCAGGGGCGGGAGGGACCAGCAGAGTGGCGGCAGCGGATCGGGGTTCATTTTTACCCCCGACGGATTTATTCTCACTAACAGTCATGTTGTGCATAATGCATCCAAGATTGAAGTGATTTTAAATGACGGCAGAAGAGTAAGAGCAGATTTAATAGGAGATGATCCCGATACCGATCTTGCTGTTATTAGGATTGATTCGCCTAGTATAAAAGAAGTTAGCTTCGGAGATTCAGGTAAAATAAAAGTCGGACAGCTTGTAATTGCAATCGGCAACCCGTACGGTTTTCAAGCCTCGGTTACATCCGGGGTTGTAAGTGCGCTAGGAAGATCGCTGCGGGCTCAATCGGGCAGATTAATCGATAATGTAATCCAGACTGATGCCGCATTGAACCCTGGGAATTCCGGCGGACCTCTTGTAAATGCCCGGGGAGAAGTCATCGGTGTAAATACTGCTGCAATACTTCCGGCACAGAATATATGCTTTGCAACAGCAATAAATACCGCAAAATTTGTAGCGGGAAGATTAATTAAAGACGGAAGGATTAAAAGAAGCTACATTGGTGTGGCCGGGCAGGATGTCCCCCTGCATAGGAGAATAGTGTATTTCTATAATCTCCCTGTTTCTAAAGGGATAATGATTACTTCGGTAGAAAACAATACTCCTGCATATAAAGCCGGTCTTTATGCCGGAGATATAATCATCGGGTTTAATGATCAGCCGATTTCCGGCATTGATGATCTTCACAGGTTTTTAACTGATGTGCAGGTTGGAGCCGAGGCAAAAATAAAAATATTAAGGGGTACGGAAATTGTTGAGCTGCCCGTTTTTCCTGCTGAAAGAATTCAATAAGTAAAGCTGCGGATTCCCGGGAACATTAAGAAAAATTAATCTTTCTTTAATAGAGCCTTAATAATCCTCTCCTATGTTTGGAATGTAGTTCGAGTGAAAAATTATTAACAAAAAAAGGAGTTTTAAATGAAAACCCGTATCCTCAGTTTCTTCGTAATTCTTTGCTTTATTGTTGCATCAGCTGCACCGGCTTCTTTCTCGAAAGGTAAAGATAATCCTAAAAAAGGATCCACATTGATGGTAAAAACTACAAATACTGCAAATATGGATTCTACTAAGACTTCCGGCAAAAAAACCATGCATGCACACGGAAATAAGACTATGTCCAAAACACACAACAAAAAGCACAGCACAACCCTGAAGAATAAGACCACGAAGAATGACACCACTAAGACGAAGAAAACATATTAATAGGTTCAGAAAGAGACGTCTTATTCGAGGAGAGTTTAATTAAACTCTCCTTTTTTGTATCTTAACAGCAAACTTCATTCCCCGAAAATGAAAATTCTAGTAGTAGAAGATGAAAAAAAAGTTGCCTCTTTTATAAAAAAAGGATTGGAAGAGGAATATTATACCGTTGATGCCGCATACGACGGCAGGGAAGGATTGAGGCTTGCAGCTTCGGGAGACTACGATTTAATGATATTGGATATTATGATGCCTTATATGGATGGGATCTCTTTATTAAAAGAGATTAGGAAAGAGAATATAAAAGTCCCGATAATGATCTTAACCGCAAAAACCGTTGTTGGCAACAAGGTCGAAGGATTGGATTCCGGCGCGGACGATTATCTGACCAAGCCCTTTGCTTTTGACGAGCTTATTGCCAGGGTTAGGGCGCTTTTAAGGAGAGCTTCCCTCACTCCGGAAAAAACTTTAAAGGTAGGCGACTTAGAGATAGATACCGAATCCCACAGGGTAAAACGGAACGGAAATGAAATAATGCTTACCCCGAAAGAATATTCTATTCTCGAATATCTTACCCGGAATAAAAATAAAATTATATCCCGCACTAAGCTGATTGAACACGTTTATGATTACCATTTTGATCCCGATACAAATGTTATTGATGTCCACATAAATAAACTGCGTAACAAGATTGATAAGGGATCAGACAAGCAGCTCCTCTGCACCGTAAGAGGAATCGGTTATATGATTAAGAATAGCTGATCTCCAAAACAAATTTTTTAGAAACTATGTTATTTAGTCTTAAAAATTTTGTTAAAACCACCCGCTTCAAGCATACCCTTTGGTTTACGTCGATATTTTTAATCCTTGAAATTACCTCCGGATTAATTTTTTATTTCTACCTCAAGAACAGCATGTATAAAGATCTTGACAGCTCTTTATCCGAACAGGCCGAATCAATTTATAAATTCGTGAAAGACAGCAAGATTGATTTTGAAAAGTTCCAGCCCGATTCCGTTTACAGCTCCTCAAGCGAATTGGTGTACGACCTTATATTTGATCTGCTCGTGATGAATTCAAGGAATACGTATATCCAGGTTCAATCAAAGAACAAAGTCATCTTTAAAAGCGAAAATCTGGGTAATAACGAAATCAGCTTTAGAGTTGGGCAGACCGATCGACCTAAGTTAATAAGCTTCAGAAAACCTGATATATCTCCTTACATGATTAGAGGAGCATTTTTCAGCAGACCGGGTTATAAGATAACTGCAGCTTACCCGGAAAAACATATCGATGAAACGCTTTCCAGCTTGCTTGAAATATATGTCATAATCTCACCCTTTTTCCTTATAATATCCATAATAGGCGGAGCATTTATTTCTGCAAAATCTTTAGCAAGAATAGATTCGATTATTAAAAGGACTGATGAAATTACTACACAGAATCTGGATGAAAACATAGAAGGAGCGGGGTTTAATGATGAATACGGCAGGCTTGTACGAACAATGAATAAAATGATTGCAAGAATAAAAACCTCCATTGAAATGATGAACCAGTTTTCAATTTCAGCATCCCACGAGCTCAAAACACCGCTGACAATTTTAAGAGGAGAATTGGAGCTTGCTTTGAAATCCCCGAAAACTCCTGGTGAATACAGGGAAGTGCTGTGCAGCAATTACGAAGAAACGCTGCGGCTGATCGATATAGTGGATAAGCTGTTTTTTTTATCAAAGATAGATCATTCCTCGTTAAAGCTTGAAATGCAGAAGGTAGACTCGGGAGAATTTATAAATGAAACTTGCAGCCAAATTAGAAACCTTGGGAAACAGAGGGGAATTGAAATTGAGGCTATAGTAGATTCAGCCGGGATAATTGAAATTGATAAAGGATTAATGCAAAGGGTATTGACAAACCTTGTAGATAATGCAATAAAATATGGTGAAGAAAATCAGAAGGTTTGCATTAAAAGCTCACACTACAAAAAAGGAAAAATAATATTATCTGTTTTGAATAAAGGGGAAGGAATCCCTGAAAAGGAGGTAGAGAAAATCTTTGAGCGCTTTTATAGAGTCGATTCTTCCAGGAGCAGGGAAACCGGCGGAATTGGTTTGGGTCTTTCCATTTCGAAAGCAATTGTTGATTATCATGGGGGAGAAATTCAACTTAAATCTGCTCCCGGCGGTGTAACGGAATTTTCAATAATTTTAAACAGCATCGAATCGGCTTCGGTTTAAAAAACTTTTCCCTCCCTCCTGATATTTCTTTCCACTATATTTGACTTTCAAAAAAAGAAATAAATGGCTTTAAGCATCGGTATAATAGGATTGCCCAACGTGGGGAAATCTACTCTATTCAATGCTTTAACAAAAGCGCAGAATGCGGCGGCGGAAAACTACCCGTTCTGCACAATTGAACCTAACAAAGCTGTTGTTCCCCTTCCGGACGAACGCCTGAAAAAAATAGTGAGCCTTGTAAAACCCATAAAAAGCGCAAATGCTGTAATAGCATTTTTGGATATTGCCGGCCTGGTAAAAGGTGCCAGCAAGGGTGAAGGATTGGGAAATCAATTCTTAGGAAATATCAGGGAATGTAGTGTGCTGATTCATATTGTACGCTGTTTTGAAAATGAGGATATTATTCATGTCGAAGGGAATTTAAGCCCGTCCCGTGATATAGAAACCCTGGAAACGGAATTATTGCTTTCGGATATTCAGACACTTGAAAGAAAAATTGAAAAACTGCAGAAAACAGCAAAAGCCGGAGATAAAAATTCCAGGGAGTCCCTGGGCGAAGCTCAATCCCTTCTGGCATTTATAAATGAGAACAAGCCCGCAATCTTTTTTCCTGAAAAAGAGAAAGATACTATTAAATCTCTTTTGAATGAATTAAAACTGATGACTTCCAAAAAGGTAATTTTCTGCGCAAATGTAGATGAAGATGGGCTGATTACTGATAATGAATATGTCAATGAGGTAAAAAATTATGCAGTCTCAAGAAATGCAGCAATGGTTAAAATTTCTGCAAGAATGGAGGAAGAATTGATTTCATTAAATGAAGCCGAACAGGAAGAATATTTAGCTTCCTCCGGGAGTAATGAAAGTGGACTTAAGAAAGTAATTAAATCCTCTTTTGAAGCTCTGAATTTAATAAGCTTCTTCACCACGACAGGCGGAAAGGAAGTCCGTGAATGGATAATCCCGAAAGGCACTAAAGCACCGCAGGCTGCGGGAGAAGTTCACACAGATTTTGAAAAGGGATTTATCCGGGCTGAGGTAATTAAATATGAAGACTTTATTAAATTCGGATCTGAGGCTGCCTGCAGATCCGCCGGATTAATTCACGTCCATGGGAAAGATTATACCGTTGAAGACGGAGACATAATTCACTTTCTTTTTAATGTATGAATGTCAATTCTCTTTTACATTTTACTTTTCTTAATTAATTATTATTAAATTCATTTTAAGAATATGTGTTTACTACTAGTTGCAAATAAAGTTCATCCTAAATACAAGCTAATCATTGCCGCAAATAGAGATGAGGAATATTCAAGGCCGACGGAAAAGGCAGGGTTCTGGAACGATTACCCGAATATTCTGGCAGGGAGAGATCTAAAAGATGGGGGTACGTGGCTGGGTATTTCAAAAGAAGGAAAAATTGCCGCAGTTACAAACTTTAGAGATCTTGATAAAAAAGAAAATGCTCCATCTAGAGGAATGCTGACTAAAAATTTTTTAACAGGCCTCGATTCACCTTTTGAATATTCCGAAAAGCTTAAAATAAATGCTGCCGAATATAACGGCTTTAATTTAGTATTCGGAATTTTAAATGAGATATACTACTTCTCAAACAAAAACGGCGAACCTCAAAAATTAGAAAAAGGTGTATATGGATTAAGCAATTGTCTTTTAGATACACCTTGGCCGAAGGTCGAAAAAGGAAAAGATATGATCAGAAAAATCCTGAACATCGAGCCGCTCCGTTTTGAAAGCATATTAAACCTTCTCCAGGACAAAAAACCGGCGGAAGATAAGATTTTACCGGATACAGGAATCGGATTGGAGCTTGAGAGAATTCTTTCCTCAATATTCGTGAAAACCGAAAACTTCGGAACAAGATGTTCAACATTAATTATGATAAATAATCATAACGAAGTCGATTTTATCG
>DATKLQ010000168.1:0-3425 GCA_035542335.1 Ignavibacteriaceae bacterium
GATGGATGGGATTTTATGCACCAGGCAGAATTATCCTTGCGGAACAATCGAGCTTGCCGAAGAGGTGGTTGGTCTCCTTCATCGTTCCGATAATCCCAGTTCAGCTGTAATTGGATTAAAGAATCATGGATTAACAATCACGGGAAAAAATCTTGAAGATATTTTTGAGAGAATAACAGGCAGATTAATTAAAGAAGTTGAAATGTTTGCGTAAAAAAGAGACGGCGTTTATTTAAAGTAAGAACTGACATTAATTAAAATGATATCAAAATTAGTATCAATAGATCCTGCGCAGCACTTTATTAATGAAGAGGGTGGCGTGCTTTCCCTTTCCTTTAAGAAAGTGAAGCGGGAGGAATGGGTTTAAACCATGTTATACACATTCAGAATATTGTTTGGCCAGCCCACACGGCTCCTCTTAACCATCGGCGGTATATCACTTTGTATGATTCTTATGCTGTTCCTTTTTGGAATCTACAAAGGAGTTGAAGACGGGTCGGTTGATTATATAAGAGAGAATAAAGCCGATTTATGGATTTTGCAGAGAAACTCAACTAATATTTTAAGAGGCACTTCTATATTGCCGGCTTTTCAAAAAAATATAATTCAAAAAAATGAAAACGTAGAAACCGTTGCTCAAATACTTATACTGCTTACAACAATAAAAAAAGGCTCCGAACATTCAACGATTTTTTTGGCCGGATATGATCCTGAATTTAGACTGGGAGGTCCTCCGAAAATTCTGCAAGGCAGAAATATAAGGTCTGGAAATGAAATAGTCCTGGATAAATCTTATGCAAAGAAAAATAAATTTCACATAGGAGATACAGCAGTTATTCTTGATGATACTTTACTTGTAGTGGGAATAAGTGAAGGTACAAATGCTTTTGTAATTCAGTACGCTTTTACAACTCTTAAGGAGGCGCAGTTGCTTTTAGGATTTCCAAACATCATTACATGTGATATGATAAAGCTTAAGAAGGGGAGTGATTTAAATAAAACTGCCGGGCAGCTGAAATCATTATTAAAAGGAGTAAATATTTATAATTATGAAGAATTTCTTGAAAATAATATCAAAGAAATGGAGTCTGGTTTTTTGCCGATTCTATATGCAGTTGCGGGATTAGGAGCAATTGTTTTAACTGCAGTTTTAAGTTTAATACTCTCGATTAACATCCTTGAAAAGAAAAAAGAGTTTGCCGTAATAAAAATTCTTGGTGCGCCAAAAAACTTTCTGCCGAAAATTGTCTTCCAGCAGGCAATCACTGTAATAAGCACGGCCGGGATCTTTTCAATAATATTTTTCTTTCCCTTGGTTTCTATAATTGAAAATATTTCACCCGAGGTTAGTACGAAAACAACTGTAAGCCAGATTTTAATTGTAATTTCTGCGGGATTAGTTATGAGCTTAATTAGTTCCATTGTGTCGCTGCGGCGTTTAAGGAAAATTTATCCGATGGAGGTATTTAATGATAGGTAAAAATGAAAAAACCGTGAGCCTGGGTGGTGTCAGTAAAATATATAAAGTAAATGAACATTTAACTGCGGGAGTAAAAGATATTACCTTTTCAGCAGCGAAGGGAGAGCTTGTTCTTCTTTTAGGTCCCAGCGGAAGCGGTAAAACTACTTTGCTTAGTTTGATTGCCGGTTTAATTGAACCTTCAGAAGGGAAAGTAATATTATTCCGTAGGGAAGTGAATTCATACTCAAAAACCGAGCTTCAGAAATTGCGAGCTGAAAAAATCGGATTTATATTCCAAACATTTTTATTAATTGATTCATTAACTGCTTTAGAAAACGTAAAGCTTTTATTGAAGTTTGCCGGTAAGACTTCGAAAGAATCCGAAACAAAGGCGGTTGAACTATTAAATTATTTCAATATAAGTTGTATATCCGGTAAATTCCCAAATGCTTTGAGTCAGGGAGAAAAACAGAGAGTGGCAGTAGCGAGAGCCGTAGCTAATGATGCCGACCTTATTTTAGCAGATGAACCAACCGCTAGTCTTGAAGTTAAACAGGGTTTTGAAATAATTGAAATGTTGAACAACTATGCTAAGGAGAAAAACAAATCTGTTATTGTTGCAAGTCATGACTTAAGGCTAAAGGACTATGCCGATAAAATAATTTATATGGAGGATGGAAGGATAACGCAGGAGGAGAGCATAGATGAAAATATAGAGGACAGATCATAGCAGCATCCTCCTTCTCTGAAGCTGCGGAGATGATTCGGATGAAGTAATAAAATTTTTACGATGCTTAGCTGAGGCCTCTCTTAAATTGGGGAAAAAAAATGAAATTTATGTTTCTGTTTGTATTCTTGTTTATTATCCAAATTTCTGCGCAGAAATAGTAACAAGAGTTCAAATGAATTTTTAAGAATCATAGCTTCCACGGGACTATTCATTCGAAAATATAACAATCTTTTTAACTCCTTTTTGCAATTCTTATTAATACCTTTTATTCAAATTTTTTCAGTAATAAGAAGATTTAATTACAGCATTTTGACGATTCTTTGACAATATAAATTTTTTATTTCGGTAAGATTCGGTGTAATTAAATGGAGGTAAAAATGGGCAAAACATTAAGGAATTTGGCTTTTATTCTCCCTTCTATTCTTTTCTTTTTTGGTTGCGCTACAGTAGAACAAACTATTTATCTTGGTGATGTAGAAGTTACTGCTCCGATTACTCCTCCACCGACACATATAAAAATAAATAAGGAAGCGGGGGCTTTTACCATTTCTCCCAGGTTTTCAGCAATAGCAAACAAACGAAAGGAAATTACCGGTTCAACAGGGGATAGTTATCACGGATCTTTCGTCCTTTCGGATAACTCAACCTATAGGGCGAAAAGAGAAAACATTCAGTGGAATGTAATGGAATATGTTTATGGTGCCGATCTGGATATACAAATCGGGGAAATCACTTCGCTTTTCGGAGGAATTAATTTCTCTTCGGGAAATAATACTAACTTCACCGGGGGAAATCTCGGAATCGGTTTTCACTCTCTTTCCGAGAATAGCGCGGTAAGATTTGACATAGGGATTAATATTCAAAAATATAATTACTTAGCCGTTACTATTGTAAACACTAAAACATCATCAATCTTTGGGCATGATGAAAGCACCGATATCTTTTGCGACAAAGGAAATTCGGTTAATGTAAATCCATTTATAACACTTACTGTAAATTCGGCATATAGTCCCGGTTTTTTAAACTATTTTGGTTCAATAGGTATTTTCACTCAGAGTTTGCTGGATTTTACCCCGGGAGAAACAGATTATTCTGGTTTTCCTTTTATTGTTAGTGAAACAACCGTAGATGAAAGGGCTGATTTTACAAGCTACCTTTTTTATTTTAACCCTGGTTTGGCCGTTAGTCTAAATAATAATGTACGGATGATTTTATCGGCTAAAATTATAAAAG
>DATKLQ010000169.1:0-2213 GCA_035542335.1 Ignavibacteriaceae bacterium
TGGATTAAACCCTTTGCCGATTATTATGCCGCGCGGGCCAGCCATAAACTTGGCAGCGACGTGGAGGCAAAAAATTTTTTAGAGGAAGCTGATGACTACACCGATTTCGATTACCAGAATAAGTTGAAAAACCTGCTTTACTCATTGGAAAATAATCTGAATATCCCCTAAACCGGGATCAAAAAAAGGTCTTTAATTGCTTCAAAGAAAGCTTTTAAAAAATTACTGCTTTTAATTTATACTTCTTCCTCAATCCTTTTAAGAAAAAATATTATTTCCTAAACAGTAACTGATTTATTGACAATATTTTATCATTTGACTAATTTTGTGCGATTTTATAAATAAATTAACTTGAAAATAGCTGTATTCGTTTCCGGCAGAGGTTCAAATCTTCAAGCTATAATTAATTCCGGTGAGCTCAGGAATCTTATTGAAATAAAAGCAGTAATAAGCGATAAATTAGACTGCCCGGCTTTTGAAATAGCTCGAAGCCATTCAATACCGACCTACATTATAGGATCTCCCCGCAGCGAACATTTGCTGAAAGCAGGCAATGAACGACTGATCAGCTATAATGAACTTTCCGATTTGTTAATTCAGTTTAATGTGGAATTAATTGTTCTGGCCGGGTTTTTAAAGCTGATCCCGGATTTTATAATCAAGCGGTATAAATTCAGAATTATAAATATTCATCCTGCATTACTTCCTTCTTTCGGCGGAAAAGGAATGTACGGAATTAATGTCCATAAAGCCGTATTCGATTCTTCTGCTAAAGTTTCAGGCCCTACAGTTCATTTTGTAGATGAGACCTTTGATACCGGTAAGATAATCGCGCAAAGATGCGTCGATATTTCGGATGTCTCATCCCCCGAAGAAATAGCCGAAAGGGTATTAAAATTAGAACACGAAATTCTTCCCTTCGTAATAAAAAAAATTGCCGAGGGAAAAGTTATTATCGAAGGCGGCAGGGTTGTGGTAGTTTAGCTCTTAATAATTGATCTATAAACATTTTACTATATTCGTATTTTAAAATTTTAGAATTTATTCACTCTCGTTTTCATAGACATTTATTCACCCGATCCATGGAGCAGCGCATTTGAAAAAACTTGCATTAATAAGTGTATCTGATAAATCCAAAATTCTTGAATTAGCAAAATCGCTGAAGGAAAACGGCTACGAAATAATTGCCACGGGAAATACTGCTAAAGAAATATCTTCTTCCGGAATAAACGTAACAAGCATAAGCAGTGTTACAGGTTTCCCGGAAATTTTCAGCGGGAGAGTAAAAACACTTCACCCTAAAATCTTCGGAGGCATATTGCTCCGCCGGGGTAATGAAAACGATCTCCGGGAAGCTGAGGAAAATAAGATCTCACCAATTGATATTGTCTGTGTTAATTTATATCCCTTTATAAAAACTGCGGAAAATCCCCATTCGGATCTCGGAACAATAATCGAAAATATCGATATCGGGGGGCCAAGCTTAATCCGTGCATCTGCAAAGAATTATAAGTGCGTTTCCGTGCTCACAAACCCGGATCAGTATGATTCATTTATTGAAGAATTAAATAAGGGGGGCATAAGCTTGGAAACCAGGGAAAAGCTTGCGGCCGAAGCATTTGCACATACTGCATTCTATGATACTCATATAGCCGAGTTCTTTGAAAATAAGTTCTCTCTTTCTTCCGATTCTCTGCGCCTGAGTTATAAAAGAGAAAGGTCCCTTAGATATGGAGAAAATCCCCACCAAAAAGCTTCCATTTATGGTAATTTTTACGGTTATTTTAATATACTTCACGGGAAAGAACTCTCATACAATAACATTTTAGACTTAATTTCGGCTGTTGAGCTTGCTGAAGAATTAGGGAATAGTTCTTGTACCATAATAAAACATAATAATCCTGCTGGTGCCGCCGCTGCGGGAAATTCTTTGGAATCTTACAACAGAGCACTTAAATGCGACCCTGTTTCTGCATACGGTGGTATAGTCAGTTTCTCTTCTCCTATTGATGAAGAAGTGGCTCTTAAATTAAATGAAATCTTTCTGGAAGTAGTTTCTGCCCCTGATTTTAGAGGCGATGCTCTTAATATCCTTATGAAAAAGAAAGATAGAAGGCTCCTAAAGCAGCTCAAATCTGTCAGGGATAATAAAATTAACTTTAGAAATATTCCCGGCGGAGTAATCGTTCAGGATTCCGATAGAATTACTCTTT
>DATKLQ010000170.1:0-3444 GCA_035542335.1 Ignavibacteriaceae bacterium
ACCGTTTACTGTTTACTGTTTACTGTTTACCGTTTACCGTTTACAAAAAGAAGGAAAAATGCCAATTAAAAAAGTTAAAATGAATAATGGGATCGAAATACCCCTTTTAGGTTTAGGCACCTATGCAATTACTTCCCAGACAGACGTTGAAAACGCTCTCTCTGCGGCTTTTGAAGCGGGGTACAGACTTATTGATTCTGCAGCAGCTTACAATAACGAAAAACAGATCGGCAAAGCAATAAAGAAAAGCAATGTGCCGAGAGAAGAAATATTTTTAACTACAAAGCTGGATAACTGGGATCATGGATATGATAATGCACTAAGAGCATTTGATGAGAGCTTGAAGAACCTGGATATGGAGTATGTTGATTTGTATTTAGTTCATTGGCCTATAACCGGGAAGAGAAAGGAAACGTGGAAAGCTTTTGAAAAGATTTATAAGGAAGGGAGAGCGAAATCGATAGGAGTAAGCAACTATACAGTCCGCCATCTTATAGAGCTATTAGATAATGCTGAAGTCATTCCGGCAATAAACCAGGTTGAGCTGAATCCATTTTGTTATCCGAAGGAAATATTAAAGATATGCAAAGAAAATAATATAATAGTTGAAGCCTACACGCCTTTGGCAAGGACGCACAAGTTTATGCATCCATTAATAAAAGAAATGACGCAAAAATACAACAAGACCCCGGCGCAGGTTTTACTCAGGTGGGGAGTTCAGCATGATGCTGTAGTAATTCCAAAATCTTCTCGCAGGGAAAGGATTTTTGAGAATGCAGATATTTTTGATTTTGAAATTTCAGAAGGGGATATGGAAACGATGAATAAATTAGATGAGAATTTAAGAAGCTCGGAGGATCCGAATGAGATAGAATAATTAAAAATTTAAAGATTGAAAGATTTAAAAATTTAAAGATTTATTTCGACATCGTATTTGGACTGCAAATCAGATTTTGAATTTTAATCGATTAGTATTTCTATTAAGGCAGCGTAAAAATTTTCACAGGCCCTATCATTCCCGGCGACAGACAAGCTGGGTTCTATTAGCTCTAGTTCCATCAATAAAAATTCGCCGTCATCCCTTATAACTCCATCAACCCTTGCATAAAGCAGCGGCCCTGTAATGCTGTTTAAAATATTTGCCGAACAATTTAAAACATAATCGTCAGGATCTATTGCTTCTTCCGTTCCGCCGAACTGAGACTGCACCCTGAAATCACCCGGCTTTACTTTTTTACGGAAAGCGTGGCTGAATTCCCTATTAAAAAATACTAATGACAACTCTCCCTTTGTAATAATCTCTTCAACAAACTGCTGGATAATTACATCACCCTTTTCCAGCAATTCCGTGAAACGAACTTGATCCGCGTCGGCGGTATCAATACTGGTAATCCAGGTATTATAAGCTCCGCCGGAAACCGCCGGTTTTACAACGGCTTTTCTCAAGCCTTTATCTTCCATTATTTTTTTCAAACTTTCATTCTTTCTTCGGATACAAATAACGTAAGGAGGCAGCGAAAATCCTTTCCCGGAAAAATCATCGAAATAATTTTTATTTCGATTCCACCTTACAATGGACAAGGGATTCAGTACTTTGCATCCGAGCCGTTCAAGCTTATCAATCCATTTGTTAAACTCTTCGGGCCTTTCAAAATAATCCCACATAGAACGGAGTATTACAGCATCAAACCGCTGCCAGTCCACCGTTTCATCGTCCCATAATACCGGTCTTACAGAAATATTTTTTTGAGATAAATATTCGGCTAATATTTTATCATCCTCGGTCAAATTTGGTATCCTACTGTAAGTTACAAAAGCTGTTTGAATGAAGGTATTTTGATCAATAACCTCATTAATTACCAGCGGATTTTTTTCTTTACAATATAGGCTGCTGTTCATATCAAAAGGCTCCTTTTTTTTCTTACAAAGTACAAAGCCTTTTTTAAGAAAAAAATTATCCTAGGGCAATTAATGATTTTTAGTGAGCTGTCTTCTGATTCTGCTGAGCGATGTCGGTGTAATGCCGATAAACGAAGCAAGATATTTTTGGGGTATACTTTCCATATATGCCGGTTTTTTTAATAAATCCAGGTATCGTTTCTCAGCAGAATCAGTTTGAAGTGCAGTGAATCTCTCCAGGAGAGTAAGTATTGCGTCTTCCCAGAAATTTCTCATCATTACATGCATTTTCGGCTGATGCTGATAAAGTTTATTAAGTTCTGTTTTCGGAAGATAAAGAACTTCGCTCTCCTCTATTGCTTGTATAAAATAATTTGAAGGATTCCCGCTGATAAAGCTGTATATTTCAATTGCGGATGACTGCTGTAATGCAAACCAGACAGATACTTCAATGTCGTTTTTCAGATAATACAAACGCAGACACCCCTTTTGGACAAATACAAGATCTTTACAAGTATCGCCTTGCCTTAATAGAAAACTATTTTTCTTTATGGATTTACTTTTAAACTTATAGATAATCTCTTCCAGTTCTTCGTTCGAAAATTCGGCATAGCTGGTTAAAAAAATTTTCAGATTAGTATTCATAGCTATTAATTATCCCGCTTCTTAATTTAATAATGACAGCTGATTAGTATTTAATGCAAGTTTCAAAAGAATTAAGCAGAAGTCGCACGCTTCGTGCGTGCGTGGATTGAAGAGCAAAGGATTGAAAGGCCACGAATTACACGAATTATTTTTAATTAGTGAAATCTGCCTGGGCTTGTTTGTTTAATAAGCAGGCAAGGCAGGTTCGTGGCTTTTCTTAATCTTGTAATCTTGTCCAAGGATCCTTCGGATAATTTTGTAATCTTTCAATCACGCTGAAATCCTGTGTGCGGCGAACAATTCTTTTTTCAGGTATTTCCCCGTAACACTATTTTCATTTTCAACTATCTGCTCGGGAGTTCCTTCCGCAATTATTTTACCGCCGTTTTCTCCCCCGCCCGGACCAAGATCGATGATCCAGTCAGCGGTTTTTACAACATCCAGGTTATGCTCCACTACAACGACCGTGTTCCCTTTTTCAACCAGTTTGTTTAGGACATTTAGAAGAATATTTACATCTTCAAAGTGAAGACCGGTTGTAGGTTCGTCCAGAATATAAATAGTTTTTCCCGTGCCGACTTTACTAAGCTCGGTTGCCAGCTTTACACGCTGCGCTTCGCCTCCCGATAAAGTGGTTGCCTGCTGGCCTAATCTTATATAACCTAAACCTACATCATAAATCGCTTTTATCTTTCTTTTAATGCGCGGGAGATCCTCGAAAAATCCTAATGCCTCCTCTACAGTCATTTCAAGCACGTCGGCAATCGATTTTGTCTTATATAATACCTCAAGCGTTTCCCGGTTGTATCTTTTCCCATGACAGATATCGCATTCTACATAAACATCCGGCAGAAAATTCATTTCGATTTTTTTCAATCCATCACCTCCGCACCCTTCGCA
>DATKLQ010000171.1:0-8164 GCA_035542335.1 Ignavibacteriaceae bacterium
TGGAAATGTAAGGATTATTAATTAAAACATCCCTGAATCCTTTTTTACAGAGAAAATCAATCTTCATTTCGGGGTAATTATTTTTCAAGGCGCGGATTACCGGCGTAGACAGCAGTATATCCCCAAGTGAGCCCAGCCTTATAACGAGAAGCTTATGTACTTTAGATAAATCCAATATATTACAGGAATATTAAAAAAGGTTGAGTGAAAATTACTCATTTTGAAGATGCAGTTCTATTATTTAGATAACAAAATGTGAATTGCACTTCTAATCCGGCAGCTTTATTTTAGGGCATTCAAAATATGGTGAAATTATGTCTACACTGCCTCCGCCGCTTACCAAGCATTTCCCGGAGGATTCGCTTGAAAAGAAATTATATAAGATAGTCGAAAATTTTAGTGAATTTATCCCGATTGCAAATGACCGAAACCGGCTGGGATTCTCGCTATACAAGTATGTTAAAGGGGAAGGGGACAACCCGTCTGTTCTGTTAAAAACCACAAAAATAAAAATCTTAGGGATTTCTCCGGAAGAATTATCTGCAAAAATTTCTAAGGAATTAGAAGGAATTAAAAAATAATCATTCCTGGCTGGTTCAGGGTGAGGAGTAAATTAATTCCTAAGTTAATAGTTATTCATTAATAATCAGTAGCTGCCATGCATGCATCCATGCAATCCCTGCAATATGGAGGAGGCAGGCAATCATGCAATTCATTCAATCATTCAACCATTCATTCAATCATCCTATTTCACTCTCGGATCCAGCGGTATTATAAAAGGCTTTCCGAAGCTTAATCCGGAAAAATCGGCATGAGTTGTATTGAAAAGATAATTTGCATCGGTCGGTAAAACCGCGCTGCGGACTTTTAAGATAAGCGAGCGCCCGGATGCATACCAATCATCTCCGGATTTCTGAGTTGCCGGCTTCTTTGAAACCCAGTCTTTTATATAAAATGATTCAGGCACCTCTTGTATCGAATGCTCATCAGGATTAACGTCTAAATCTATGTAGTGATACTCCTGCCTGATTACCTGAAAAGGGATCGAATTTGCCTTAAGCTCTAAAATGCACATTGCAAGAGAAGAGCAGAAGTAAAGAACCCTTTGTCCCAAGATGTGCCACCGCCCGGGTGTTTGACTTGCACCGGTAGGATCTGCCGGGTTGTATATATTTCTGCAGATGCGGTAAAGTCTCAACTACAAGATTCCATGCTCTATTTGATGAAGCACTTCTTCAACCCGCCGCCTTCCCGATTCGGTTTTAATTAAATCTACAGGTTTGTTTCCGTCAAGCGCGAAAACAGGACTATGCAGCCAATGGTTCAACTCATCATCCGAGCCGAGAACTTCTTTTCCCAATGTTAAAAGCGATTCTAAAATTTCAAGGCTGTCGGCTTTCTGCTCGGATATATTTTCCGAGCTTTTCCGGCTCTTCGTCCATCTGCTTATGGTTTTCGGGGCTACATCTAAAACTGCCGCAATATCACCCAGAGTTAGAGCATATCTTTCATTTAACTCTTTTATTTTTCCAATCGATAAACTTGATGCCGAAACTCTGCCGCCGTTTTTCTGTGTCATGGATAAATGTCCTTTTATTAATGGACAAATGTACCAATAGTTAATTCAAAAATCAATAACATTAAATATTCTCAATTCGCTTAAAAAACAAATATTTCTTTTCAAAAAAACCTTCAATCTTTTCAGATAATCAATTTAGGCCGGAACTTTCTCTTCCTTTTTAATAAAATCCATTACTAAATTAACATCATCCCTGCTGCCGATAAAAATAGGAATTTTTTGGTGAAGGCTTTCAGGCTGTATTTCAAGGATTCTTTTTGTCCCGTCCGTCGCGAGTCCTCCCGCTGCTTCCACAATAAAAGCCATTGGATTGCATTCATACATTAAACGGAGTTTTCCGCTTAGATGTCTTGAATCGGCAGGATACATAAAGATTCCTCCGTACAATAAATTCCTGTGTATATCCGCAACCATGGAACCGATATACCTTGATGAATAAGGACGGCCGGTTGTTTTATCTTCTTCCTGCAGATATTTTATATATTTTTTTAATCCGGGATGCCAGTATTTATAATTCCCTTCATTAATGCTGTAGATGGTTCCTTTTTTAGGACAGCTGATATTCTCATGAGACAAAATGAATTCTCCGAAAGACGGATCTAGAGTAAACCCATGAACACCGTGTCCGGCAGTATAAACTAAAATTGTGCTTGAACCGTAAACTATATAGCCTGCGGCAACCTGCTTAAGTCCCTGCTGTAAACAATCCTCAAGGGCTCCGGGTTTTCCGTCAGAAGTGATTCTTCTATAGATGGAAAATATTGTACCGATGCTGATATTTGCATCGATGTTTGAAGATCCGTCGAGAGGATCAAAAAGCAGGACATATTTCCCGATTTTAAATTTATCGGGAATATGAATAATATCTTCTTCCTCCTCCGAAGCCATCACGCAGAGGTGGCCGCCGTGGTCAATAGCTCGGAAAAGCATATCATGGGCGAACATATCGAGCTTTTTTACTTTGTCGCCGTGAATATTGCTGTCCCCTGTAAAACCTAGAATGTCTGCTAATCCGGCTTTATTTACTTCAAGCGATATGACTTTAGCGGCAAGCGAAAGATCATGGAGCAGCTTGGAAAGTTCGCCGGTAGCTTCCGGGTGCAGTTTTTCCCCTTCAATAATGTGGCGCGCCAATGTCATAAATTTTAACTGCGGCATTTTGTGCCTCCTGTAATAGGTTTACTTAATTTCCTGCTTTTGGCAGTAATTAAAGTTAAATTGAAATTTATTTAATTGATCAGCCTGCCTTCACAATCTCCTGGTCTTTAAACTGGAGCTGGTAAAGCTTATAGTAAATTCCTCTTTGGGCCAGCAGCTCCTGGTGATTCCCCATCTCCCTTATTTCGCCTTTATGCATTACAATTATCTTATCGGCATTCTGAATAGTAGAGAGCCTGTGAGCAATGACAATCGCAGTCCTTCCAACCAGCAGTTTTTCTATAGCGCGCTGAATTAGGATCTCGGTTTCCGTATCCACACTTGAGGTAGCTTCGTCAAGTATCAGAATTTTCGGATCGTAAGCCAAAGCCCGCGCAAATGAAATAAGCTGCTTTTGACCGACGCTTAAAGTGGAACCTCTCTCTTTCACAGTTTCGGAATATTTCTTTGGAAGCTGCTGAATAAATTTATCCGCACCCACAACCTTAGCGGCTTCAACCAATTTATCTTCCGGTATCTCATCTTTGCTCATGCTTATGTTTGATTTTACGGTTCCGGAAAAGAGAAATACATCCTGGAGAACTATAGAGATGTGCTTTCTTAATTCTCTCTTATCGACTTTGCTTATATCTATTCCGTCCACAAGGATAGATCCTCTTTGAATATCATAGAACCTGGCAAGAGTGTTGATTATGCTTGTTTTTCCTGCACCTGTGGCACCGACAATTGCGGCAGTCTCCCCGCGGTTTATCTTAAAAGAAATATTTTTTAAAATGAATTCATTCTCATTATATGCAAGCCAGACGTTTTTATATTCGATTTCTCCTTCAATTCCGTTGAGAGGCAGAGGAGTTTCGGGATTCTTTACAAAAGTATTGTTATCCAGCAGCTTAAAGATTCTTTCGGAGGAAGCCATTGCAGTCTGCATTATATTATATTTTTCCGAAAGATCCCGGATCGGCCTGAAAAACATTTCGGTAAACTGAATGAATGCAAAAAGATCTCCCAAGGTTAATGTATTTTTTATGATCTCTCCTCCGCCGTACCAGATTATTAATCCTAAAGCTATTGAGCTTAAAAATTCTACTCCGGGATAGAAAATCGCATAATAGAAGATCGATTTA
Source organism: Ignavibacteriaceae bacterium (assembly GCA_035542335.1). Lineage (GTDB taxonomy): Bacteria > Bacteroidota > Ignavibacteria > Ignavibacteriales > Ignavibacteriaceae > DATKLQ01. The sequence continues at coordinate 3,862 of DATKLQ010000171.1, forward strand.
ATATTTGATTCCCTGTAATCATTATTTATCCCGGCAAATCTTTTTAGTTCATCTTTTTCTTTACTGAAGGATTGTACGATATTCATCCCGGTTATATGCTCCTGCATGTAAGAATTTAAACGGGCAAGATGAAGCCGTACATCCCTGTATGTCTCCCTTACCTTTTTCCTGAAGAGAAATGTACCGTATACCAGGACAGGAAAAACTGATAGAGTAACCAGGGAGAGTTTTATATCCATAAAGAACATAAACAGGAGGATCCAGACAATTGTAAAGACATCGCTGAATACCATTACAATCCCCGATGAGAAAAGCTCATTCAGAGATTCTACATCATTCGTCGTCCGGGTAACAATTCTGCCGATGGGAGTTTTGTCGAAGAATTTTAAACCCAGCTTTTGCGTATGCCTGAAGATCTGCGTCCGTAAATCATAAATAGTTTTCTGACCGAGATATTGAGTGTAATACGTGAGATAATATTGAATCACGGACTGGAAAATGAGGGTACCAAACATGATCATGCTGATCAGTAATAAACCTTTGTAATCAGCTTTAAATATATAATCATCTACCGCGATTTTGGTTAAATAGGGGCGAAGAGGCCCTAATGCCGCAACCACGATATTCATAACAATGGCAAATATTACATACTTCTTATATGGTTTAATGTAAGTAAGAAGGCGCTTCATCAGACGTGAGTCGTACGCTTTGCCTAATACTTCGTCGTCGCCGGAAAATTCGCTCATAAGAACTTTTTAATCCTATTACTTTTTATGTCTGCATGAATGCATGTTTGGATGATTGCATGAATGCATGATTGCCTGCCCCGCTTTTGCGGGGAATGATTGAATGACTGAATGATATCCTCAACTAAAATTTTGTTTTTTTGGTCATGATATTTTATTAATGATTTTTCCTTAATTTACCATATTATTCGCGCATTAGCGGCTTATTTTTGGTTGCCGGCTCAGCCGTAAGACTGAATGACTGAATGATTGAATGAATTAAAGGTAAATTTTAACATGATTCTTCTAAATCTTGAACTTGAATCCCGGCATTCTTGAACTTAAACTTGAACTCGATCCTCAGTATCTGAGCAGTCTATCCTATCCGCCTAATCTTGGTTTTATTCAATGAAGGCGGAAGCGGGGCCTGCCACGGCGAATCCCGATTTTAATCGGGAGAAGCCGGGAACTTAAACTACAATACCTTATGATACTCTCTTCCTTCAAAAAAGTTGATTATATTTTCTGCCGTAGTATCCATTATCCTCTCGACGGCTTCGGTTGAATCGAATGCCATGTGCGGAGTAATAATAACATTTTCTCTTTTCAATAAAATATTACGTTTAAGAAGGGCCTCCAGATGTTCAACAGAAACATTTTTTGTCAGCATTTGGTTTTCTTCTTTAATTAATTCTTCTCCTTCAAAAACATCAAGCCCTGCTCCGCTGAATATTCCCTTTTCAACAGCATAGTAGAGTGCCTCCGGCTGAATTAATCCGCTCCTGGCGGTATTTATGAATAATGCTCCTTTCTTAACCTTCTTTATATTTTCCATGTTAATCATATGGTGCGTGTTCTGATTATAAGGAGCATGAAGAGTGATTATATCGGATCTCTCCAGCAGATTTAATAAAGAGACATACTTAAAATCCATGAGCTCGGTAAGGATATGATTCGGTTTGGGATCATAGGCTAATACTTTCATCCCGAATCCTTTTGCAATTTTTATTACATGCACGCCGATGCTTCCTGCTCCGATCACTCCCAGAGTTTTATCTCTTAGATCAAAACCTCTCAATCCTTCCAATGTAAAATCATTCCTTATTGTTCTTACATAAGCTTTGTGCAGGTTCCTGGAAAGAGCCAGGATAAGTGCAAAGGTATGCTCGGCAACGGTATTTTCGCCGTAATAAGGAACATTACAAACGGATATACCTAATTCTTTTGCTTTCTTAATATCTATATGATTAAACCCGGTGCTGCGGGTCGCTATCAATTTTAAATTTTTTGATTTTGACAGAACCTGAGAATTAATCTGCGAATAGATAAACGGCGATATTACATCCGCTTTGCCTATTAAAGAGGAATTCCCCCCGTTAAGCTCCTCCTCAAAGAAATTCAGCTCAAATTTTCTGCTGAACTTCTTCCTGAGGTACCTCTTTTCTTTCGCAGTGATCTCAAAAAAATATACTTTTATTTCCGCCATCGGGACTTCAAATATTAATTAATTTAATTCTTCCAGTTCTTTTTCAAGAAGCTGCTTATAGTGGAGATCTGCATAAATGCCTCCTAGAGAAACAAGTTCATCATGCGTCCCTTCCTCTGCTATTAATCCCTCCGAAAGTACAATTATTTTATCTGCTTCTTTTACCGTCGAAATCCTATGGCTTATTATTATGCTTGTCCTGTTCTTCATAAACTCTTTTAAATTTTTAAGAATCTCTTCCTCGGTGTGTGTATCTACTGCCGAGAATGAATCATCGAGGATTAAAATTTTCGGATCGATTGCAAGCGCTCTTGCTATGCTTGCCCTCTGCTTCTGCCCGCCCGATAAAGTTATTCCTCTCTCCCCGACAATCGTTTCATACTTATTCGGGAAGGATTCGACATCCTTATCGAAAGCAGCTATCCTCGATGCTTCTGCTGCTCTTTTTTTATCAACCTCTCTCAAACCGTAAGAAATATTATTATAAATATTATCCGAGAAAAGAAAAGACTCCTGCTGAACAATTCCGATATTCTTTCTTAATACTTCCAGGGGAATTGTTTTAATATTTCTCCCGTCGATTAGGACTTCTCCGCCAGTCGAATCATATAATCTCGGTATCAAATTAATAAAAGATGTTTTCCCTGCTCCTGTATAACCCATTACCGCTACGGTTGATCCCTCAGGAATTGTCAAATTAATATTTTTCAGCACATAAGGAAGGTTTTCCCCGTACCTGAATGAAACGTTTTTAAATTCTATTTTTCCTTTTATTTCCTTAATTGAATGATTGGTAATGCCGGTATCCTGTATTTCAAACGGTTCGGAGAAGATTTTGTTCAGACGTTTCATGCTTGCTTCTCCCTGCTGGATAATATTAATTACCCATCCGAATGCAATAACCGGCCAGATTAAGATCCCGAGGTAAACGATGAATGCGCTGACTTCACCTAAAGTCATTGAGCCGTTTATAACCATTATGCCGCCGCCCCAGATTACTATAATTGTCGAGATACCCGTTATCAAAAAAAGAATCGGCATAATAAGCGACTGCAGCCTGATCATGCTCATGTTCCGGTCAAGGTATTCCCTGCTGAGGTTGTCGAATTCCTTTATTTCGTTCAGCTCACGGACATAGGATTTTATTACCCGGATGCCCGAGAAGTTCTCCTGGGCTTTAGTAGTAAGATCCGAGAATTTTTCCTGGATTAAAGTGTATTTTTCATGGATCATCTTTCCAACTTTATAAACTAAAATTGAAAGAAGCGGCAATGGTATCAGTGAGTAAATTGTTAGAGGCATGTTCAATGAAAACATTACTCCAAGTACAATCAAAAGCCTGATTGAAGTATCTATTGAATACATGACTGCCGGTCCGATAAACGACCGGACTGCATTAATATCATTAGTTGCATGAGCCATTAAATTCCCCGTAGAGGTATTCTGAAAGTATCTGAGAGGCAGCCTTTGAATATGGTTCCAGAAATTGTGGCGCAGGTCGTACTCAATCTCTCTTGAAACAACGATAATTGTCTGCCTTATTAAATACCTGAATATGCCGGAGATCAAAGAAGTGATTACAATAAGTCCTGCATAATTAAGAAGAACCGAGCCGCTGACACCTTTATGCAGAGAATCGATTGAATCCTTCATTAAAACAGGTATATAGACTGTACCTGCATTTGACAAAAGAATAAATACAATTCCCCATAAAATTTTCTTTTTATACTTTGCAAAATATTTTTTTAGAGTTAAAAGATTTTTCATATTAATATTTAATCAGTAAGATTAACAGACTTTGTGCTTTACTACAAAGATTTAATTAAAAATAATGAAGGGGACAGAAATAAATTGATTAATCTATTACTTCAAATCCGGTATATTTCTGTAAGGTCCGGGAGATGATAATTTATCAATTTGACCATCTTTTACTGCAGTGCAATTTTACTTAAAAATTCTTTTATTTCATTTTTCGACGGTTGGGGGACTAAATACTCAACCTCTTCATCATAATTAATATCCTCATAATAAGTCAGCTGCTCTCTAAACAATCTTTCATTAAACCTATCCTCATATATCTCCAAGCTTCTTT
>DATKLQ010000172.1:0-17539 GCA_035542335.1 Ignavibacteriaceae bacterium
CATAAACCAGCAGAGCCGGAACCAAACTTTGGGTATTCGGTTACGGTAACGAAGCCCGTTTCGAATATCGGTAATGTGTATTTTACGATTTACGTTTTACGTCCAACGATACGGGTTTCGTTACCGAATACCGCTAAACCATTTCTTTTCCATTTTGCATTCAATTTGACGATAAAGTTCTTACAGCCTATTGCCTGCTGAAGACTCTATATTAAAGATTTGGCTATCCTTATTTCGATTTCTCAGTCTTCCTTGCGGAAGAGTACATTTCGATATGATAGTTTATCATTCTATCCGGCATCGGCTCTTTAACAATTTCCACTCCGCAGCTGACATAAAATTGAGTTGCCAGGGTATCATGGAAATCCGAAAAAACCACTACCCTCTTTATACCGGCTGCAATTAAGGCTTTTGCGCAGGTTGTGCACGACATGTTTGTTATATAAGCCGTTGCTCCTTTTACATTCACACCGTGATTAGCAGCCTGGGTAATTGCATTGATCTCTGCATGGTTGGTTCTCACACAGTGATTATCAACTATGAGGCATCCTTCGTCCTCGCAGTGCGGCTGACCGGGAAGAGATCCGTTATAGCCCGTTGCCAGCACAAACCTGTCTTTTACAAGCACACACCCGCAGTGCATCCTAGGGCATGTAGAACGCTCCGATGCAAGCATAGCCAGCTTCAAAAAATATTCATCCCATGTGGGCCGTTTGCTTTCCATATCTTACCTTTGAAAATCGGAAAATATTTATGAGGTTAGGTGTAAATATATCCTTTTTAGTTTTAATTCCGAATTTTGGCTAAGCATTTACTTCAGGGATATATTCAATAAAATATATTAGTTTAATATTATCATAATGAAAGAAACTTTTTAAAATAATCCTCATCTTATTTCAACAAAATAATAAAGGGAATTCAAATGGGTTACTATTTCGGCAAAATCATTAATAGCAGTTTTGAATCTGCACTGAATAAAGTTACCGAGGGATTAAAACAGGAAGGTTTTGGAATTTTGACGGAAATTGATGTTAAAGAGACCCTTAAGAAAAAGCTCGATATAGACTTTAAAAAGTACAAGATTCTTGGCGCCTGCAATCCTCCGTTTGCTTATAAAGCCCTCCAGGCTGAAGATAAGATAGGCACGATGCTCCCCTGCAATGTTGTAGTTATTGAGCAGGAAGAAAATAAAATTGAAGTTTCTGCGGTGGATCCGATTGCATCTATGGAGGCGGTAAAAAATCAGCAGCTTGCAGAAGTCGCGCAAAGTGTCCGCAAAAAATTAAAGAATGTAGTCGATAATCTTTCATAGGAACTCTTTTCTTGAATACCTTAGGAAGATTTATTTTATTTTGATTATCATTTTTCCTTTTTATAAGGAGGAGCGGAAATGCAGATTATATTTTTTATTTTGGCAGCAACCTTGATAATTCCCTTAAACCAAATGACAAACGCACAAGCTCTTTTTGATAAATACTTCACCGGCAAAACCATGCGGATAGATTATTTTCATATTGGAGATTCTAAATCGGAACTTGTTACCATAGATAAAATTTATCAGTATGATCTTTATCCCGGCAACAGGAAAAATTTGATTGATAATTTTAACAACGGCAAATATTATTTTAATATTTATGATAAAGCATCGGGGGAGCTGATTTTCTCGAAAGGATTCGACAGCTATTTCGGCGAATACCGGACAAGTGAGGATGCCGGTAAAGGAATAAAAAGAACTTACCACGAAACTGCAATTATCCCGTATCCCAAAAACGTAATTTTGTTTTCTATAGAAAAAAGGGATGATAAAAATCTTTTGGCGGAAATTTTTAAATCCGAAATTGATCCCGGTTCAATATCAATTATTAAAGATAGGATTTCGGACAGCTCTGTTAAAATATTCCAAAGTTTAAAAAACGGCGAGCCGGAAAATAAAGTAGACGTTGCGATCATCGGCGAAGGCTATACAAAGGGAGAAGAGAATAAATTTCAATCCGACCTGGAGAGATTTACAAAAGTATTTTTTAACCAGGAACCGTATAAATCCTACAAAGAGAGATTTAATGTATACGGAGTCTTTAAGGCTTCGGAGGAAAGCGGGGTAGATGAGCCTGATGCAGGAATTTTTAAGAACACGGTTCTGAGCGCCACATTCAATTCTTTAGGTTCTGAAAGATACCTTCTGACTGAGGACAACAAAACATTAATAGATTTGGCTTCGCATGTTCCCTACGACGCCCTTTATATTATGGTAAATCATAAAAGATACGGAGGAGGAGGAATTTACAACTGGGCCTGTTTCTTCACCGCCGATAATCAATGGAGCGGGTATTTGTTTCTCCATGAGTTCGGACATTCCTTTGCCGGTCTTGCTGATGAATACTATACATCCGATGTTGCTTACAATGATTTCTTTAAAAAAACCGTTGAACCCGTTGAACCGAATATTACCGCGCTTCTGGATAAATCCGATTTAAAGTGGAAGAATAAAATAACACCGGGAATTCAAATACCTACAGAATGGAACAAAAAAGAGTTCGATAGTCTTGATTTTAAATGGCAGGAGAAAAGAAGAGAGCTGAACAAAAAAATAGCCGAACTAAAAAGGAACAAAGCAGATTATAAGGAAATTGAAGCGGCAGAGAACGAATATAATTCAAGCGACAGGGAGCATGCTGAATTTGTAAATAGATTTTTAAAGGAGAATAAAAATTACAACAACGTTGGAGCTTTTGAAGGGGCAGGCTATTCTCAGTATGGATTATACAGACCGATGATTGACTGCATAATGTTTACGAAAGCGCAGAAAAATTTCTGTAAAGTATGTGAAGATGCAATAATTAAAGTTATTAAATTTTATTCGGAGTAATAAATAGAATTGAGACTCACCTTCGAGTGAGTCTCACATTTTTGTGACAATATTAATCATTCAATCTAAATCTAAGCCTTAGAACACCGTCGGCAAAATCTGAGGAAATCATTTTAAACTTCCCTATTTCTTTAGTTGAATGGACATGCCTGCCGATGCAAGGGCACGCATCGTAATCTCCCACTTTAATTATCCTTATATTATCACCCGCCTCTTCAGGAAGTTTTTCAAGCTTGAAATATTTTTCAGCTACACTTCTATCCAAAAAATCTTCCGTTACCGGAAGATCTTTAGCTATTACTTCATTGACCTTATTTTCAATTTCATTTAATTCTTTATCGCTCAGGTTCCTATCGAAATGGTAATCGCATTTCGATTTTTTCTTTTCGATGTGGGCGCTGAATGATCTCCCGCGGTTGAACATCTTTACCATTGTCTGGTTAAGGATATGTTCCGCAGTATGCATTCTTGGATCATAATCTTTGGACATAAAATTTTTAACTCCGGATAATTGTAATATTAAAATCTAAGTCCGAATGCCAAAACAAAGTTGCTGTTGTCGGAAATAATACCTTTGGCCTGAATATAAGGAATCAGCCTGCTTGATGTCGGGAACCCGAGTCCGAATAAAATATTCAGGGCTGCGTCGGTGGAGCTTTCTCCCGGCCCGTCAGGATTAAAGTAAACTATTCCAAGTCCGCCGCCTGCCCAAATATAAAGGCTGGTTCTTGCAGGAATATCATAATGGACATCCATATTAAAAGTAAAGAGACTGGCATGGTCTGGTAAAACAAACTCAACATTAGGATTCAAATAGAAACTTGATCCCAGGGATGCCAAATATTCACCGCCGACAAATAAATCACTTCCGTCCGCATAAATTCCGGCACGGACTCCGAAGGCATCTCTATTTTGAGCGTCGGCGGAATTTAACGCAGAAAAGGATGTCATAATAAACAACCAGCTTAATCTCATCGTTAACTTATTCATAATCAAAAACTCCTCATTTTTTACATAATATTTCAAAAGAATGAAATTCCTGAATCTTGAACAAGGAATCGATGAGAATTACCACAATTTTTGATTAAAAAGATTTAAATCAAAGTTGGAAATCTAATCAAAAAAGCATTTTCTATAAAAAAATGTGATGAATGGCCAAAAAATGAATTGTTTTTTTGAAAAATATTCGGCAAATTGCAAACCTTTATGATTTTCATGCATCTAAATAACTGCGAGGGGATTAAATCTTCAAAGAATCATTGGAACAAAGTTTAAGATTACCGGTTACAAATTTGAACAACAAATATAGGAGTCCACATTGAAAATAACCAAGCAATACACGAATCGTGAAAGCAAGTCTCTTGATACTTATCTGCAGGAAATCGGCAAAGTTGATTTACTTACGCCCGATCAGGAAATTGAACTGGCAAAAAGGATTAAAAAAGGAGATAAAGAGGCGCTGGAAGCTTTAACAAAAGCAAATTTAAGGTTCGTAGTTAGTGTTGCGAAACAGTTTCAGAATCAAGGTTTGTCGCTCGAAGATTTGATTAATGAAGGTAATTTGGGTTTAATTAAAGCGGCTCAGAAATTTGATGAGACCCGCGGATTTAAATTTATCTCCTACGCGGTATGGTGGATAAAACAATCCATCATGCAGGCAATTGCCGATCAATCAAGAATGGTAAGACTGCCTTTAAACCGTGTAGGTTCTCTGAGTAAAATCGGGAAAGCTTACAGGGATCTTGAACAGCAGTTCGAAAGGCCGCCGACGACCGAAGAACTCGCAACGATCCTCGATATGACTGCCGATGAAGTTGCATATGCACTTCAGATTGCAGGCAGGCACGTTTCATTCGACTCCCCCATTAAAGAAGGTGAAGACAAAAATAACCTGATCGATTTGATGCCTAATGAACAGCAGCCTTCGCCCGATGTAACTTTAATGAAAGAATCGATGAAGAAAGAAGTAGAAAGCATTCTTTCTACGTTATCCGAAAAAGAATGCGAAGTGCTTAAACTTTATTTCGGAATTAATGGTGAAAGACCCGCAACTCTTGAAGAGATTGGCGAAAAATTTAATCTAACAAGAGAACGCGTACGCCAAATTAAAGAAAAAGCTATCAGGAGTTTGAGACATTCTCCTAAGAGTAAAGCTCTGAGAGCATACTTGGGTTAAAACCCAAAAAATTAAAGGCTGGCTCCGTCCAGCCTTTTTCATTTCCGCTGAAGTGATTTAGATTCCGGTGAAAAGAATTCCGCTTGATATTTCGTGATCAGTTTTCTAATTTTGATAAAAATGAACAGAATAAAAATTGAAATATTAACTAAAGTTGCCTGCTGCTGTTGCTGTTGTACATTTAAACCGGCATCGGGTATAAATCATTATTAAATATTAATTAATTAAGTTTTTTCAAAAACACCCGCTGCCGATTTCAGCGGGTTTTTTATTTTAAAAAAAATGATTCGGAAATGCTTAACGTTATTCCTTTAAAAACAACAAGAGTAAAAAGAGAAAGAATAGGTTACGGTAAAAAGAAGGCACCGTATTCAATTCTTGATGCCATAGGAAATACGCCGCTTATTAGTCTTAATAGGATTACTGCAAAGCTTAATCCCCGGATAAAAATATATGCAAAGGCGGAATGGTTCAACCCCGGAGGATCCGTTAAGGATAGGCCTGCACTGAATATGATACTAGATGGAGAGAAAAAAGGACTTCTTTCAAAGGATAAAATAATTATCGACGCAACAAGCGGAAACACAGGGATAGCATATGCAATGATTGCGGCAGCAAAAGGCTATAAATTAAAGCTTGCTATGCCTTCAAATGTGACTGTAGAAAGAAAAAAAATAATTGAAGCTTACGGTGCGGAAATAATTTATACAAGCCCTCTTGAAAATACCGACGGTGCACAAAGAGCAGTTAAAGAAATTTATGCCGAAAATCCTGAGCTTTACTTCTATCCTGATCAATATAATAACCCCGCAAACTGGCAAGCACATTATAATACCACCGCAGCAGAGATATTGGAACAGACTGATGGAAGGATAACACATTTTGTGGCCGGGCTAGGAACTACCGGGACATTTGTCGGTGTTTCAAAAAAATTAAAAGAAGTTAATCCGGAAGTTAAATGTATTGCTTTCCAGCCTGATTCCCCGCTGCACGGGCTGGAAGGATTGAAACACCTCCCGACGGCAATTATCCCAGGGATTTATGATGAATCATTAGCCGATGAGATGCTTGAAATATCTACTGAAGATTCATATGGTTTAGTTAAAGAACTTGCGCTTAAGGAGGGGATTTTTGCAGGCTTTTCGAGCGGCGCCGCAATGCAGGCAGCACTAAAGGTTGCCGGCGATATTGAATCAGGAATTGTAGTAACAATATTCCCGGACGGAGGCGGAAAATATCTGAGTGAAAAAATCTGGAGTAAAGAATGATTAAAATACCCGGACATATTTACCACGGTATCTATTTGCATGGTGAAGAAACTTACAATGAAGAATGCTGCGGGGCAATATTCGGTTATAGTAATGAATATGGCAAAGATGTCAGGGAAATAATGAAATTTAAAAATGAAAAGGATGAAAGCAGGCAGAATAGGTATTTAATATCGCCCGCAGAATATTTATCGGCTGAAAAAACGGCCAAAGAGAAAAACCTCGAGCTGATAGGGTTTTATCATTCGCACCCCGATCATCCTGCAGTGCCTTCAAAATTCGACACCGATCATGCATTCCCCTGGTTCCTTTACATAATAGTTTCAGTTCAAAAAGGAAAAGCCGCCGATCTTAGAGGATGGACCCTGGAAGAAAGCAGGGAGAAGTTCAATGAAGAAATTTTAGAAAAAATAAAATTGACCGTAGAAGAGAAAGTTAATTATTAAAGAAAATTATTCGAAAGGATTTTTTATGGATGTTAAGATTCTTATCCCCACACCTCTGAGGCAATACACTGAGAAGAATGATTCGGTATCCACTTCCGGAAAGACCGTAGGTGAAGTCCTTCAGAACCTTACTTCCAAATACTCTCAGCTTCAGAAGCATCTTTTTAATGAACGCGGTGAGCTTAGAAGCTATGTCAATATTTATGTAAACGATGAAGATATCCGTTATATAGAAAATACCGGAACTCGGTTGAAAGACAATGATGTAATCAGCATCGTTCCTTCAATTGCGGGCGGCAATTATGTACCGGATCTTCTTGAAGAGGTAAAATTATCTAATGAGGAAATCCTGCGCTACAGCAGGCATTTGATTATGCCAGAAGTGGGAATGGAAGGCCAGAAAAAATTAAAAGCTGCCAAAGTGCTGATGATTGGCGCGGGAGGATTGGGATCTCCATTAGGGATGTACCTTGGGGCAGCGGGAGTCGGTACACTAGGTATTGTAGATTTTGATGTAGTGGATGAGACTAATCTTCACAGGCAGCTTCTGCATTCCACAAACGACATAGGAAGATCGAAGCTTGAATCTGCAAAAGAAACAATTAAGCTGATTAATCCGAATGTAGATGTACTTACTTTTGAAACACGCTTAACCTGTGAAAATGCTTTGGAAATTCTAAAAGAATTTGATGTAATTGTAGACGGTACAGATAATTTTCCGACCCGCTACCTTGTAAACGATGCCTGCGTTCTGCTGGGTAAGCCGAATGTCTACGGCAGCATTTTCCGGTTCGAAGGCCAGGTTACTGTATTCGATGCAAAACAAGGGCCCTGCTACCGATGCTTATACCCTGCTCCTCCCCCTCCTGGACTGGTGCCAAGCTGTGCAGAAGGAGGTGTACTAGGCGTGCTCCCTGGAATAATCGGCTCACTGCAGGCTTTGGAAACTATTAAGATAATTATCGGGCAAGGGGATCTGCTTATCGGAAGGTTAATCCTTTTTGATGCATTAAAATTTAAATTCAGGGAATTAAAGCTTAGAAAAAACCCTGCATGCCCGATCTGCGGGGAACATCCTGAAATACATGAGCTGATTGATTACGAGCAGTTCTGCGGAATTACTCCCGACGACGAACAAGGCCCCTATCAGGATCAAATTACCGTCGATGAGCTGAATAAGAAGATCCAAAATAAAGAAGATATTTTTATTCTCGACGTACGTGAACCTCATGAGTATGAAATCAGCAACATCGGAGGTTATTTAATTCCGCTGAATGATCTCCCGGACCGCATTAATGAGCTGGACTCCTCTAGGGATATTGTTGTTCATTGCAAAGTAGGCAGCAGAAGCGCAAGAGCAGTTCAGTTCCTTAAAAAAGCAGGATTTAAAAAAGTAAAAAATTTAGTAGGAGGAATTAATGCCTGGGCAGGAAGAATCGATAAAACTATGCCGAGGTATTAGTCAGTTAGGAATAAAAAAATGATAGAAAAAATTGATAAAAACGGAATTAAGTTCAACCAGATTCTTATTGTACTCCTGGTCTCGGTTTCTTTTATAACAAATAATCCCTGGTTACTAGCAGTAACTTCCATTATTATGATAATTGGAAGCATATTCCCTGAGGCAAGCTTATTCAGATTAATTTATCTAAATATTATAAAGCCGATGAGAATAATGAAACCTCACTTTGCCCAGGAAAGCAATGCACCGCATCTATTCGCCCATGGATTCGGAGGAATTGTGCTTCTTATCTCCTTCATAATACTGCAATTTATCAATTCACAGTACGCTTTAATAACCGGATGGAGCATTGCTCTGATTGTTGCCGTCTTGGCATTCATAAATATTACCCTGAATTTCTGTACAGGATGCTTCATCTATTTTCAGCTTCAAAAATCGGGATTGCTGCATTCAAAAAGCAAAGAGAGTCATGCTTGAAAGATTTTTAATTTTAGCTATTGTATTAATTGCTTCCGTTTTAATCCTTGAAAGATTAACGAGGATAAAGACCGGGCAAAAAATTAATTCAAATTTGTTCCGAAGTCATGGGATTAGATTGAATAATTCACACCCTTCGGTTCTTTATTTCTGGAGTGATTACTGCGCCCCGTGCAGGTCTCAATCATTAATCTTGAAGAATTTAAAGCAGGAGTTCCATAACATAAATTTTATTCATTTAAATGCTGTCAACGAGAAGAAGGTTGCATCTAGTCTCAACATAAAAACAGTTCCCGCAATAGCGGTTATAACTTCAGATAAAGAGGTAAAATTTTTAAACCAGGGATTTACGCGCGAAGAAATATTAAAGAAGGAGCTTGAAGAGGTTTATTGATGGTGAATGTAAAAAAAGATACACTCACCATCCAAAATTTTTATGTATTGTAGTAATTATATTGATGGAAATACTGCATAATATAAACGCCGAATATGATAATACAAATAATATATAATATCATAAGTACAATCCCGACAATTGCCAGCACCTTTTGTATAAAGAAAAATCTTCCCTGTTTTTCAAGCGCCTGCTCCAAGGCAAAGGCATCACTCGTAGCTCCATAACTTGAGAATGAGTTGGCAGATTCTCTTAATCTCAATCCGCTTATTATTAATGGAATCCCGATAAGGGCTCCTATAATAGTTAATGAATAAAGTGCGCCGATTATAATAATAAACATCCCTAAAAAGTTCATATCGCGAGTCATTTTATTTAATGTGATTTGGAACATGGGAGAGAAGGTACCGGTCTCATTCATAACTATCTCCTTAAATTGTTTGAGAATGAATGTAAACTAAAGAATTTTCTTAAAAAAAAGCCAATATATTTTAATCGGGAAAGAAGATCTCTGATATTTCTTTTAAATAGATAAAATTTGATTTTAATTCTTCTCCTTCCAAAATTACTATATACAATTTCGGCTCTCCTCTAGCAAGAATTGATTATGGCATTCTTCCAAAAGAGGAATCGTTTAGTTAATCCGGATCTTCTTTCAATTAATTAATTATCATTCAAATCCAACTATAATTCAGGAGGCTCTTATGAGGAAAAATGTTTTGGCATTTCTTCTATTCTCATCAATTTTCCTATCAATAATTTATATTCAATTCGGCTGTCAGCAGCAAAAAAAGGAGATGACAAAAGAAGAAATGGTGGAACGGGGGAAATATTTAGTAACTGTCGGCGGCTGTAATGACTGCCATTCGCCAAAGAATATGGGCAGAATGGGGCCAATGGTAGATACTACTAAAGCACTATCCGGTCATCCGGCGGGTGAGCCGCTGGCGGAAATCGACACAAGCCTTGTAGCACCGGGTAAATGGTATTTTGCAAGTGCAGATTTGACTGCATGGGTAGGTCCATGGGGTATCTCTTATACCGCAAACCTCACTCCTGATGAAGCAACCGGCCTAGGTACATGGACGGACGAAGTTTTTATAAATGCGTTGAGATCCGGGAAACATATGGGAGTAGGGAGACCGATACTTCCGCCTATGCCCTATGATCAAATTGCAAAGCTGAAAGATGAAGATCTGAAATCGATATTTGCCTATTTAAAATCCCTGCCGCCTATTTCCAATAAGGTGCCCGATCCGGTACCGCCGAACATGCTCGGTTCAATGCAGAAAAAATCCAGGAAGATGTAAATTTTAAAAGGGTCGAAAGCTGCTTCGACCCTCTTTTCTAAGCCTCGCTTAAAACCTCTTCTTCTATTTTCTTAGTTCTCAAAAAGAAAATCATGACTACTGAAACACAGCCGAACAAAAAAGCGGAGATCCATAATATTTCCGAACCGAAGTGCTCATATACAACCGTACCAAGCCAGGGACCGAAGGCAAGCGAAGCACTGAAAAGCATCTGGAATAATCCCATGTATTCTCCGCGTTTTTCGGGAGGGGAAACTTCTGCTATATAAGAAGCTGTAGAAGGGAAAAAAATCATTTCGCCGAATGTCCAGATAACAATCGTTGCCGCAATTGCGGGAATAGTTGAAGCATATGCCAATGCACCGAATCCCGCTGCAATTAAAAAAGCACCCAGGGCTAAAGATGATCTCTCGGACCATTTTGACATTGCAATATTCAAAGGAACTTCGACCAGGATTATCAGGATTGTATTTATCATGGCAAGCAATCCGAAAACCGAAGGAGAAAACTTAAGCCCTCTGACTATATAAATCGGCATTGCACCCATATGCTGAAAAATAACCATCGAAGCGGGGAGCATTGCGGCTAAAAAATATAAAAAACCTAAATCCCGGAATGCACTTTTCCCGTTGATTTCAGAAAAGGCCTTTTCTGCTGAAATTTTCCCGGAATTATTTTTCAGATGGATCCGGAAAAAGAAAAGAAAACCGGATGCTAAAATAGAAGTTGCCGCGTCAACGTAAAAAATTATAGAATAATCTATAAGCACAAGAAATCCGGCGACTACGGGACCTATGCTCATTCCGAGATTAACTACTAGCCTATTTAAAGCGAATGCAGTTCTCCTCTGTTCTGCATTTACCACATGTGAAATCAACGACATATTTGCCGGGCGGTAAGCCTCATTAATTATCGCCCACAGGATTGTGACAGCCATAATCTGAAAATATCCATGAAACAGGGGATAAAATAAAAGTACTATGCCGGCCAAGAATAAAGAAAGCTTCATTATCAGGAAGGCACCGAATTTGTCGGCGAGTTTTCCTATGAATGGGGCGGTAATCAACGATCCGATACCGTAAAAAGTTATTATTAATCCTGCTCTGTCGGGAGATAAATCAATCTTTGTAGTTAGATATAATGCAAGAAAAGGGAGAACCATTGTGCCGGTACGGTTGAGCAGAGTACCGCCGGCAATGATCCACATTTCTCTCGGCAGATCTTTTAAACCTCTCCAGGGATTCAACTATTAAATTATCCTTTATTACTAATTTTTTAAGGGGGAAATTTAATAAAGATTGCAGAAATTTAGATAAGGTTAGGATATAAGAAAAAAATAAAAAGGACTCAAAAAAAATCGACGAATCATTGCGCCGAGATAATTTAAGTCCTTTATTTAATTGAGCTTAAATAGTCTTCAAACATTCATCCAGATCGGTTAAAATGTCGTCCACATTTTCCAAACCGACAGCAATCCTGATGCCTCCCGGGTCTATCCCGTATTCAAGTAATTTATCGGCAGGAATCATCGAGTGAGTCATTGATGCCGGATGTTCAATTAATGTTCTTGTATGGCCCAAGCTCACCGCGAGCGTCATGGTATATGCATTTTTGGCGGCATAATTCATTAAGCGTCTTCCCCTCTCCTTTTGATCCTCATTATTATTTCCTTTAAGTGCAAAGTAAATTAAGCTGCCCGGGGCAAAGTTGCCGTTAAAGTCGGTCATTTGAGTTTTAGCCAACTGGTGAAACTTGTAATTTTGCAGCCCGGGATAATTTACGAATTCAACTTTCGGGTTGCTGTTCAGGAATTCCGCAATTCTCATTGCGCTTTTTATCTGCTGGCTTATTCTAAGCTGAAGAGTAGGCAGACCGTAAGTTAAAACCGTCCATGCAGCTTTAGTATTTAACACGCCGCCAAAATCTTTCCTATACATCATCAGAAGGTTCCAGAACTTTTTAGGCCCGATAACAACGCCTCCCATATCCGTTCCGAATCCGCCGATTCCCTTGGTAAGTGAATGGAGAACAAAATCGGCACCGAGTTCCAGCGGCCGCTGGCAGTAAGGAGTTGCAAAGGTATTATCTACTACCACGTAAATTTTTTCATCTTCTTTCCTTCTCTCATTAATCCGCGTTACTTCACGCTTAATTTTTCCTATATCGATAATATCAAGGTTCGGATTTGAAGGGGATTCAAAATATACGACTCTTGTTTTTTCATTTATTGAATTTAAAAGATTTTCAGGGATAGTCAGGTCAACCGGATTACATTTAATATTATATCTCGGATACCAGTTGTTCAGCAGCGAAAAAGTGCAGCCGTAAAGAGTTTTGTGAGTTATGATTTCATCGCCTGTTTTCGTAAGTATGCCTAAAATCCCGGATACCGCTCCCATCCCGGTTGCAAATGTTACAGCCATTTCCCCTTTTTCTACGTAAGCAAGATTCTCTTCAAGAAGATCTTTATTGGGTTCCCCGAGCCTGTCGTATATATAAATCGGGACGCTGTCTTCGCCGAAAATTTTGGTATCGGCAAATTCTAAAAAACCTTCGGCTCCTCTTTCAACCGAATCCAGCTTGAAAATCACGGAGGAGGAAAGAGGTGTTATTACGTGATGCGAATAGTCCCACTTTTTAGAGACATTCTTCCCGTAAATCAAATGGGTCTGCATGGAATATTTAGCTTCATCACCAGGATGACCAGGATTAACAGGATTAGCAGGATTATGCGACCCATTGTCTTTGGAATTTTTGTTTTCCGGCTCATCGGCTTTTGGCCGAGGCCTGATTTCCGTAGCCATAAAATATTCCTTAAAATTATTTTTTTAATAGGGATAATTTATGAAAGATCAGCAATAGAAGTGCCACAAACCGGGAGCTAATAAAATTAAAATGTATAATTTTCGGGATAAAACATTCTATACATTGGGAACCAGCTTCTTTCCCTTTTCATCAATAACAGTCAAAGCATTTACGGGACAAACCGAGCATGCCTCAATCATTCTCTCTTTTTCAATATCCAAGTAGGGAATTTTAAACGAACAAATTTTTTTGTCATCGAATTCAAAAACTTCCGGGGATACCTTAATGCAGTTCCCGGTTGATATGCAGGTCAGCCTGTCTATAATTATGGTAAGCCCGTTTACTTCTCTTTCAGGGAGATCATTCATATTTCACCTGCCTGAGCTTTTTTGTTTCGGATCTTTTCTTTTTTTCTTCAATTCTTCTTTGCTTTGATTCTCCGGTAGGTTTCGTTCTTATCCGTTTCTTCGGCTTCTTTACTGCTTTCTTTAACAATTCCGTAAACCTCTGAACTGCATCGTGCCTATTGGATTCCTGGGTGCGGAATCTTTTAGCTTCTATTATTAAAATTCCTTCTTTGCTAACTCTATTCCCCGATACTGCAATTAATTTTCTTTTTGCTTCTTCATGTAAAGAAGGAGAATTTATAATATCAAACCGGAGCTGAACAGCAGTGGATACCTTATTTACATTTTGTCCTCCCGGACCGGAAGACCTGATAAAATTAAATTCAAGCTCATTATCGGGAATAAATATTATATTATTAATTTCTATCATCTTTTAAAAGATAGAGCAAGCTGAAACTTTATGCAATATGTATTTCGAATTTCCCGCACATGGCGGGACAGGTCGAAGTAGCAAATTTTCTATCTTTACCGCTAACTCTCTGCTTGGTTCTTTCTTTCTCTTACTCTTTCTCTTTCTCCTAATCTTCCATACTTTTGCATTAAAAAATCAGCCTAAAAACCATGATAGCTTATTTAAACAGGAAATACATTCCCGAAGAGGAAATCCGGATCTCTCCTTTTGACAGAGGATTTTTATTCGGGGATGGGGTCTATGAAGTTGTGAGATCCTACAATGGAAAATTTTTTATGATGAAGGATCACCTGAAACGGCTGGAAAGAAATTTAAAGGAAGTCAGGATTGATTTTAAAGGGATACACGGAATAGAAAATATTTCTTACGAATTAATTAAGAAAAATCCCGTTGAATCAAAATCGGATTGTTCCCTCTATGTTCAAATTACAAGGGGAATCTCCCTTCCGAGAAAACATACATTTCCTGTTGATAATAATCCTACCGTTTTTATTTCATTATCTGTAATCAAAAGCGGTAAAGATGAAACCGAGAAAGGTGTAAAGGTGCTTTTGTGGGAAGACTTCCGCTGGTCCAGGTGCGATATTAAGACGGTCGGATTGCTTCCCGGGGTACTTGCAAGCCAGAATGCAGTTGAACACGGCGCATCTGAGACTGTATGGTATAGAAATAACCTTATCTGCGAAGGTTCGCATACAAATTTCTTTGCAGTGAAAAACAGGACTGTCATTACTCCGCCGCTTTCAAAATTCATTCTGCCGGGGATTACCAGGAAAGCTGTTCTAAGTATCTGCAGAAAAATAAATATTCCTGTGAGAGAAGAGGAAATCTTAAAGGATAAGCTTGAAGAATATGATGAATTCTTTTTAACCGGAACCTTGACGGAAATTAAACCTGTAATTCAAATCGATAAAATGAAAGTCGGCGGCGGAATAAAAGGCCCTATAACGAAATTAATCCAGGAAGAATTTAAGAAGGCAGTTTATCTGAAATAAAAAAATAATAAATACTTATTAGATCTTAGGTGGGATTTCAAAATAACTTTCGATAACTAAAATAAGAGCCTTTACCTTTCGCTTTATCTAAATATCTGAATAAATTTCTTTATAATTCCGGAAGATGATGCTGATTAAATAAACAGAATTTCCGCTCAAACATTTACATCGTCGCAGCTGGCATTTGTAGATGATTTTTCAACCTGGATTGTTGCATGCTCAATTTGAAACTTTTCGTTAAGCTTCCTGCATGTTCCGCTTAAGAATCTATCATCGGCGATATGATCCGGCATAACCAAGTGAACTGTTAAAGCTGTTTCCGTAGTACTCATCGCCCATATATGAAGATCGTGGACGGCAGATACTCCTTTAAGAGAAGAAAGATACCTGCGCACCTCCTCTATATCGATATTCTTTGGAACGGCATCCATCGAAAGATGAAAAGAATCTCTCAGCAATCCCCATGTTCCGACAGTAATTACTAAAACAATTACCAGGCTTATAATTGGATCAAGAAGATAAAAGCCTGTTATATTAATAAAAAGACCGGCGGCAACTACTCCTATTGAAACTCCTGCATCGGATGCCATATGCAGAAAAGCTCCTTTTATATTAATGTCTCTTTCCCTGCCGGATATAAAAAGCAGAGCAGTTAATGCGTTGATAACCGCACCAATGCCTGCAACAATCATCATGGTAGTGCCGGCAATCGTCTCCGGTGTTAATATTTTTCTAATTGATTCTATTGTAATAGCGCCGACAGCAATATATAAAATAATAGCATTGAAAAGAGCGGACAATACGGTTGCTTTCCTGAAACCGTAAGTCCTGCTTTTTGTAGTTTCTTTTTTTGCCAGATAAGCGGCGCCCCATGCCATGATCAGGCCTAAAACATCGCTTAAATTATGACCGGCATCGGCAATAAGCGCCATCGAATTGGCAAATAATCCGGAAAGAACCTCCACAACTATATATAAAAGGTTCAGGGATATTCCTAAACCGAATGCTTTATTGTAATTGATTTTAAGAATTCCGTGAGAATGATTATCCATATGTCTTTAAGTGGAAGACTTTTGATTATAAAACTAAAAAAAATAAATGAAATATCTTATTGCTTTTAACTCAATCTACCTAAAAATAAAAGCAGAAAAAACTTTAATCTCTTTACGAATTTCTCTTTTAATATCGTATTCATAAATATTATTTTTTGAATATCTTTTTTTAATAAAACGGAGCGGCTTGCCTTGATTAAAAACTACTTCAAATTTGAATTTTATAAAACCACTCTTAAGCAGGAAACTATTGCCGGCGCTACCACTTTTCTGACTATGGCTTATATTATTATAGTAAATCCTAAAATCCTTGAAGCTGCAGGAATCCCTTTCGCTCCCTCGATGGCTGCAACAATTCTTACTGCATTCTTTGGCACAATGATAATGGGCATCTATGCAAAAAGGCCTTTTGCAATCGCGCCCTACATGGGTGAAAATGCATTCATCGCTTATACAGTTGTAAAGGTTCTTGGTTTCAGCTGGCAGACTGCGTTGGGCGCAATTTTTATCAGCGGCATAATATTCACCCTTCTCACTTTTTTAAAAATCAGAAGCTGGCTTGCTAATGCAATCCCGGAGAGCCTGAAAATCGGCTTTGCTATGGGCATAGGGTTGTTTATAACTTTTATCGGCCTGAACCAAACAGGTATTGTCACTCTGGGTGCTGCAGGCGCGCCGGTTCATGTCGGAAACTTTCATGATATTAATGTCCTCCTGGCGATTTTAAATTTCCTGCTTATCGGTGTGCTGCTGATTAGAAAAATTAACGGAGCTATGATAATCGGGATTCTCACAATAACCTTTCTTTCCGTAATCACGGGCAATACAAAACCGCCTGAGGCAGTTGTAAGTCTGCCGCCGGGCCTATCACCGATTTTCCTTAAGCTCGATATTACCGGGGCGTTAAGCTGGGATTTCTTTGCCGTAATTTTAACAATATTTGTTATTGCATTTGTAGATACAATCGGAACCTTACTCGGGCTTTCATATAAAGCCGGTTTGCTGGATGAAAGAGGAGAGCTACCTGAAATAGAAAAGCCGATGCTGGCGGATGCGCTTGCAACAACTTTCGCAGCCCTTTTCGGCACAACAACCTCAGGTGCATTTCTTGAATCGGCTACCGGAATTGAAGCAGGAGGTAAAACAGGATATACCGCTGTCGTTGTTGCCCTGCTCTTCCTATCCGCACTCTTTTTTGAACCTTTGTTTGCAGCTGTCCCGGCGGCTGCTTACGGACCGGCGCTGATAATTGTAGGTATGCTGATGATCTCACCTATTAAAAATCTGAACTTTAATGATTTGACCGATGTGGTTCCGGTCTTCTTTATGATTGTTCTTATGTGCTTTACATTTAATCTCGGCATTGGATTAACGGCTGGTTTTACTGCTTATGTAATCGTAAAAGGTTTTTCAGGGAGATTAAATGAAATCAGCGCAGGGATGTGGGTTTTAGGAGCTCTCTCTTTGCT